>CAYSRP010000010.1:0-22440 GCA_964433475.1 uncultured Methanomicrobiales archaeon | reverse complement strand
AATTAAGACGTATGAAAAAATCAATTGAATTTATTTTTGTCATTTTTTTGATCTGTTGTACACTGATTTCCGGGGTATCGGCACTGAACGTCGTTACAACTATGCCTAATGTGTGGGATGTAACACAGGAGATCGGCGGTGATGATGTCACCGTAATTTATGTGGCCCCGCCAACTGCAGTCCACATCTCAAGTGACACCATTGATGCGATCCTGCAGCAAAACAGTGACTTCATTGGTAATGCCGATCTTTTCATCGGACAAGGCGGAGGAATGGACAAAACTCCAATAACGAAAGTCACAGACTTCAGACAGACCAACTTTGGAAAAGGGACAGACTGGAAGCTGATGAGCGATGTTTCAACTTCAGAGGTCCCGAATGCAACAAATGTTTATGACAACCCAACGAGTCTCATTGGTTATGCTCAAACGATCGCATACATCCTGGAAACCGCAGATCCGGCAAATTCCACTGTATATGCCGCAAACCTTGAAACCTATCTGACAAAAGTGAGAACTGCCACAACGCTTACAACAGCAGAGAAAGAACTCCTCTCCGATGTTCCAATCATCTGCCAGTTCCGCATTGAAAACCAGGCTGAAACCTGGCTTGGTATGAATGTTATTGCCTCATATCCCAGCCCGCAGACTGTACAGGAGATCATTGATGACATCCACGCTGACCCGGCAAAGTATCTGAAGATTGCTGAGGAGTCAAAGTGCGGTAAAATTTTCGTGATTGAAAATATCGTCGCAGGTTCGGATATTGGGAAACCGATCCACGAAGCGTTGACCGATGAAAATATCCCCTGTGAACGGGTAATTTTCCTTAACCTTCCTAAATCTGCAGAGGGGATCAACTCGATCCTTGACTACTACGCATACAACAAAGCACTCATCCTCGATAGCATAAATGGTGACACACAAACCCAGTCACCGCTTGGCGTTATCCCAATCATAGGTGCACTTGCCTGTGCAGTGATTTTCCTTAACAGAAGGGAATAACAATTTTCTTTTTTATCATTAGAGATATTACAATAATTTCAAATTGACATACTTTATTACTGTTTAACTCAGATTAGTATCTATGAAGTGGCATGAGAACTGCAGATACATGGAACTCCCACGGGAATATTCAGCAGAGGAACTTGCAAAATTTCATGGTCATCTGGGCCCGTTCATCGTCCTGGGATACAGAATGGGTAAATTTGCTCTGAAATACTTTGATGATAATCCGTTTGCCCTTTACGCAACAGTGTATTGTTCCGGTACGACTCCGGAATCCTGTCTGATGGACGGGGTCCAGATCGGAAGCGGGTGTACTCTTGGGAAACGAAACATCGAACTCGCCGTATCTCCCTGCATCGAAGTCATGTTCCGGCATAAAAATGGGAAAGCTATTCTTTTAAAACCCGGCAGCTACACGAAACACAGCACAGAATACGACTCTCTTGACCAGGAACTCGCTATAGAAAAGTTCGCGGAGGCAATGTACTCCATGGATGATTCGGAACTATTTGTTGTGACAGAATTAAAATGAGTGATGCGATCGTCAGACTCACAAATGTAACCACAACCTATGAAGGGGCAGCCCATCCGGTAATTCACAATATTAATCTGGAAGTGGATCCTGGTGAGTTTGTCATCATCGGCGGACCAAACGGAGCCGGGAAAACAACACTTCTTGAAACCATAGCAGGACTTTTGCCGGTGGTCAATGGTTCTGTGGAGGTTTGCGGAGAGAATATTCTTAAAAAAGGAAATCAACTCCGGAAAAAACTCGGTTACGTCATTCAGAATTTTGATTTTGATGCATACACGCCGTTCACAGTAGAAGAGGTCATAATCATGGCAAGATTTGGTCTGCTTGGTCTTTTCAAACGCCCCGGACCCACGGATTACACTGCCGTCAATGATGCTATGCTGACACTTGGTATCGATGATCTCAGAAAAAGTCATATCGGAAAACTCTCAGGCGGTCAGCAGCAGAAAGTTCTCATCGCTCACAATATCGCAAAAAAACCGGAGGTACTGCTTCTTGATGAACCTTTCAGCAATCTGGATCTTGCGACACGCGAACATGTCTGTGATGTTCTGTGTAAAATTGCAGATCAGGGCATTACCATAATAATCGTCTCTCATGCATTCGACGCATTACCAAACAGAGATGTCAGGGTAGTCGTAATGAAAGCCGGGGAAATTGTTCTGAATAAAATCACCCAGCCGCAATTTGTTCAGCAGACGGTCAGAGTAACATCAGAATCCTAAAACTTTCGTATGCTTGAATTTCTTATTTCAAATAATATGGTCTGTCACGCGACAGAAGCCATGCTTTGTGCCTCGATAGGCTGCGGAGTGCTCGCCGTTTTGATAACTCAGATGAAGATCTCATCGATTGGGTTTACGATGGCGCATGGGGCATTTGCCGGCGCCGCAGTTGGAATGTTTTTCGGACTGAACATAACACTCACTGCCGTGATCGGAAGTATCGCAATTGCATTTTTACTGGGTCCACTTTCCGATAAGGCGCGAATGCCGGTCGATACCATTCTCGGAGTATTATTTGGCGCTATGATGGCCATAGCTATCTTTTTTTACGCGTGGATGGTCCAGCTTGGAATGGGATATGATGCATCGGCCCTGATGTTTGGGAGTGTGCTCTCGCTTTATCGTGAGGACATTTACGGCCTCGCTATTATCATGCTTCTCGTGATCGTGTTTGTGATAGTATTCTACAAAGAGATCTCATCAATGATTTTCAATATGAAAATCGCGGAAATCTCCGGAATAAAAACGCGTCCAATGATGTATGTGCTCCTTTTCATGATCGCATTGATGGTCGCTCTGACCATGCCCATCGTGGGCGGACTTTTACTCTATGTCTGGTTGGTTACACCCGCAGCAATAGCTTATCAGTTCTGCGGGACACTCAAAAACATGATGATCGCATCACCGATTATTGCAGGGAGCATCAGTCTTTTTGGAACATGGACCGCGTTCACATTCAATTTACCTATAGCCCCGTTATCTGCAGTTTTGTTTGCGCTGGTGTTTTTGATTTCGGTCATCATCTCACCAAAACGAAAGATCACCAGGGAAAAATACGGCGCAGTAAAAAAATATTAATCGGTTTTTATTGTTGTCAGTTTAACAGACTCAACACCCTTGAGAGACATAAGCCGCTCGGCAAGCGTTTTAAGCTGTTCACCCTGACCCCTGACGAGGATGACCTCAAGGCACCGCTCGTCGCTGACATGCGAGTGAACGGATGACTGAACGATCTTTCTGTTTTCATGCTGGATCTCCGTGATTGTCTCCATCAGACCACGGTGATCATGATCATAAACCATAGTAATGACACCCTGACGTTCCCCGGTAACATCATTCATCCATTCATAATAGGTGATATAGGAACGAATCGCATCCCTGATACCTTCCGACCTGGAAGAATATCCACGTTTACCAATGATATCATCAAATTTCGTCAGCAGATTTTCCGGCAGCGAAATACCAATACGTGAGAGATCTGTTTCTCCTACCATGGGTGATAATTTGTTCGTCTGAGTATATTAGAGTTCTTACATAATCTGAATACTCTCAGCATTAGTATGTGCTTTGAGTGAGAAAAAAAGGTGGTTAGTTACCCTTCCCGGAGGAAGCGTAAACGATTTTTGCTGCCAGAAGAATTACGACCAGAGCCGCGAAGATTCCTATTATCAAAGCCACGACACCGCCAACCGCACTATCACCGAGAGCATAATCAGGCATTGGAGCTTGCCATCCTATGGGGTCTTCGGCTTCAGTGATATCATCACTGGTTGCCGGAGCAAAGACATCTTTTACTCCTCCGCTAACGAGAAGTGTGCTGTCAAGTCCGTCGGGATCGCTGGATGCGAAGAACACTGCGCAGCCTCCGATAATTAATGCAATTACCAGACCGACCACAAGGAAACTCTTGATGGGAACTCCTGTTTTCGTCGTGTCCCCGGTAAGTTCGGGGCGGACTTTGAATACGAGTGCCACTACAACTGCGGTAATCACACCTTCAATGATACCGATTATCGCGTGGTAGATGAACATAGTCGGAAGACCAATGCTGAGTGGGACTGCTCCGAGAAGAGCGATTTCAAACGCGGCACAACATGCTGCGATCACACAGGCCAGCCATGCTGCAATTGCAGCAGATAACGGGACAGGGATCTTGGGAATAACTTTTTTCAAGCCTTTGAAGGAATAGAATCCAACAAAACCGGCAATAACACCCATGTTAATGATGTTTGCACCGAGTGCCAGAACACCACCGTCACCAAAGACAAGTGCCTGAATGACGAGTACTATTGCCATAACAAAGACGGCTGCAAACGGAGATCCAAGAAGGATTGCCGCAAGAGCACCGCCGACTAAATGCCCTGACACACCAAAACCTGTCGGGAGATTGAACGCCTGAAGGGCGAAAATTCCCGCGGCAAGGATTGCCATAACAGGTATTTTTGATGCGTCAAGATTTTTCCTTGCCCAGTTGATCGCGAGAACGATAAACACAATGGCAATTATCCAGAATACGATACCAAGAGGGATGCCGATCCCGCTATAACCAAAAAGAAAATCAGGTATGTGCACAGTTTTACTCCTGCACATTAAAATAATACGTATTTGTTAATAAGTGTTACTACAGACGTGTTGGTAATAAAAATATATTATTTTAACATCGTGATTTTTATAATCGTATTATTTCTCATCTTTCACCATCTCAAGAAGGTCCCCGCCGTCTTCCACATCCTTGAGTCGTTCCTCTCCTATCACGAGCGTCTTTCCGATCATCTTTGCCTTTTGATAATCCGAGACCACGCACAGGGAGTGGGTCCCGGTTATCTGCGAGATGTTCCCAACGAGTTCGGCACGCTGAACGGTTTTTTGAGGAGAACCGTAACACGTAAGGATAGTTTCATTTTCGAAAACCGCGAATGCGCGAAACGGCGATCTCCTGAGTTCATGGACATTGATGCCAATAGACCGAAGATGGTCTTCCGGTTTTTTCGACGGCTGTTCTCCCTCCACAGGATGACCGGATGGAAGTGAGGCAGGAGCCCGCTCCTCTTCAATCGGGATATAGTGAAGCAAATCGATAGGCTTCACGATATCATCGTTGAAAAATTCCTCGAGACGCATCGCCATCTCCAACGTCGTGCCCATCCCGCCTTCATATTTACTAATGGTCCTTCGGGAAACGCCTAATGCATGTGCAAGATCTCCTAGAGACATTGCCTGCTCTTCACGGAGAGACCGAAGTCTCTCTGCATCGATATTCACGTAGAGACCTCCCGGTGAAGCGTAGACTAAGGGAAGTTCCCCCTCGGCAAGATAATCGTAGAGCGTTGCCGAGGACAGGGCGTTGATTCCGTAACGAAGATAGATGGCCCCACGTTCAAGAGTTACATCTCTTGCGCGCTCCCCGATGATGAGAGGGACCGCGTGGAGATGCCGTGCTATTTTGTCCAAGTCCCAGGCAATATCCTCATTGACGCTGTCGATCTGCGAAACTACTTTGATTACAAGCAGAGTGTCCCCTTTTGATGTCATCAGGTCGAAACTTCTCGGACGGATTTCACAGCGTTCCGAGACATTGTATCCTGTCATCAAAAGGATACTGACCACATTTTGGAGAAGTCTGTCATTGGACATTTATGTATAATGGTAATAGTAATGCGGTTCAATAAAACATTATCCTTTATGTTACTCGGTCTTGACGACACGGATTCACCCGATGGAATGTGCACTACTTATCTGGGTGCGCTGGTAGCGAACGAACTAAAAAACTCCGGTTTTGTGGTAAAAAATCTTCGTCTCGTGCGGCTGAATCCGAATGTTATCTGGAAAACCCGCGGCAATGCGTCCATCTGTATTGAAACGGAGGGCGGAAACAGCGAAGAAATATTCAAAATTGCGCGCGGATTTGTGGAACGCTACGCAATGTTTGACTGCGAGAAAACGAACCCGGGTATTGTTGTGGTTGAGTCTCCGCCGGACCAGGCATTCTATTATCAGGCTCTACAAAAATTCTGTACAATCGAAGAGACCAGAGATAGACTAAACAAAATAAATGCACTTTATCAGGGATACAAAAACGGGAGGGGGTTGATCGGAGCTCTGGCTGCGGTCTCGTCTGTTCTGCCGGACAAAACATACGAGTGCCTTGCATATCGAAAACCCGAGGCCTTCGGGACCCCGCGGGTTATCGAAGACGCAGGATTTTTTGCATCTGAAGAAAATACTGCTCCGCACACATGGGATACCGTGGATTTCGTCAGGCATGAAGTCGTATGCGTTCCCCATGGAAAAGATCCGGTCCTCTATGGGATCAGAGGGGAGTCACCTGAATGGGTAAAAAAAGCGACCGGGTATCTGACAACAGAAGAACCCGCGTTTTCTCAAGTTTGGGAAACAAATCAGGGGACGGATGCACATCTCCTCCCGCTTCCCGCAAGCGGATTGATCGAAGGAGAATCATACCGGTTTTCCTGCGTGGTTGAATCTGCTCCTGTCACAGAACGGGGAGGTCATGTGCATTTTTCCGTTATCGCAAATGGAGAAACCATTCAGGTGTTTGCCTTCGAGCCGACGAAACAATTCAGAGATGCGGTTCGCGGACTGCTGACCGGTGATCAACTCACCGTCTGCGGGAGTTACGTGAAAAATGTCCTTCATCTGGAAAAGTTCAGGGTTGATCAGCTTGCTGAGCAGGAAAATCGTTCATCTCCCCGATGCCCGGTTTGCGGCGGGCGGATGACTTCTGCAGGAAAAGACAAGGGATACAAATGCCGCGATTGCTCAGCAAGGATCCGTATGGTGGAACCTGCAGAAAGAGAGATCACCTTAGGATGGTATGAGGTTCCTCCGGGATCAAGACGACATCTGGCAAAGCCGGTTATCCGGATAAAAGAATAGAACAGTAATCTAAATTAAAAATTGAATGGGTTATCCGATGATACGATCATCGATCCTTACCCATTCTGCTACTTCGACCGGGAGAACGAAGATACGACCGTCTCCTTTTTTACCGGTCCGCGCATGCTCACGGATAATATCTACCAACTTCTCTACATCCTTATCTGGAACAACCAATTCCAGTTTAGTTTTCGGAAGGGTTTTCACCTGCATCTTTCCAGCCCGGGACTGGAGACAGATTCCTCCCTGTTCACCGCGGCCGTGAACATCAGTGATGGTCACTCCTGGAATATTATTCTGTTCAAATGCATTCAATATATCATCCACCTTTTCCGGGCGAATGATAGCTACAATCATTTTCATGTTATGATACCTCCTGGTTTATACCTGTTCACCGTGCTGGGCAAGGTCCATACCGATGTATTCCTCTTCTTCTGTGGCCCTGAGTCCCATGGTCTTGTTAATGATCCATCCAAGGATGAAGGTCACTCCAAAGGCGTAAACCACTGCGATCACCGCATCAAGGATCTGGATGCCGAATTGCATGACGTTTCCTTCAAGAAGTCCGCCGACTCCGGCGATTGCGGAGACTGCAAAGACACCTGTCAGAATTGCACCGGTGAAACCTCCCATACCGTGGACTGCCCAGGCATCGAGAGACTCGTCAAGCCCAACCTTCATCCTCCACCGGAGAGCGAAGTAACAGACAGCGGCTGTAATGATACCGATCAGCAGTCCACCGCCCACATTGACGTATCCTGCTGCCGGAGTGATACCGACTAAACCGGCAACGGCTCCCGAGATGAACCCAAGGGAATTCGGCTTTCCGCTCTTCCATGAGAGTGCCATCCAGGTGAGAGCACCAGTGGCGGCAGCAGCGGCGGTTACGAGAAATGCACTTGCAGCGAGTTGGTTTGCAGCAAGGGCAGAACCGGCGTTGAATCCGAACCAGCCAACAATCAGGAACATTCCGCCGATAAGCGTCATTGGGATGTTGTGGGGACTGAACATCTGTTTGCCGTACCCGACCCTCTTACCTATGACTAAAGCAAGAGCGAGGGCTGCAAATCCGGAACTGATGTGGACAACCGTTCCACCGGCAAAGTCAAGGGCACCAAGTTGTGCTGCCCAGCCGCCACCCCACGCCCAGTGGGCAAGAGGGGCATAAACCAAGGTCAGCCACAGAAAACCGAAGACTATGTAGGAGGACATTTTGACCCGTCCAACGATACCTGATGTCAGGATCGCAAGCGCCAGACAGGCAAACATCATCTGGAAACAGACGAACAGAATGTCAGGTATACCACCTGTCACCCCGTCAATCGGAATCCCTGAAAGACCGATATAATCCAAAGACCAACCGATAATTCCTCCCACATCAGCGCCGAAGGCAAGCGTGTAACCAATGATAATCCACTGAACTATACCAAGGGCAAGAGCCACAAAGGACAACATAATCGTTGAGATGACGTTTTTCTTCCTTACCATTCCACCATAGAACAGCCCGACTGCGGGAACCATCATCAACACTAATGCTGCTGAAATGAGAACCCAGGCTGTTGCACCAGTATCAAGATCCATGAGTAATTCACCTAAATCAGCACAAAACAAATACAAATAACCCGAAAAACAGTCCCGCCCATACCCCGTGGTAGTCTAGCACCACGCCGGAGACCGAACTGTATTCCGGATTTTAAGTGGTGTTGATGTGCTGGTACATTCATTTGCGCTAATTGTATATAACAATTTGTGACATGTTAACAGGTGTCATACTGATACGGAATTAATAACCATAAAGAAAGCCAACAGAATACTATTATTATGACACTGGAAGAGAAAATCACATTTTACTCCCGGGAGGATGCATCCGCATTTCAGAAATATCTCCGGGAAAAAGGGTGCCCGTCCCGGATTTCTGTTGAGCACAATTTTTCCGGAACACCATATTTCGAAGGGAGTATTGCTTCATTTTTGCAACTCATAGATAAAATAAATGCACGGGAAGAAGATACCGATCTGGATGATTTGAAAAAGGATCTGCTTGCTCGTGAAAAATCCCTTACAGAATTTTTCGCATCCCACAAAGCAGGCGACATTCTCTCAGACGCAACACCCTCACAACTTCTTGCACAGGTAGAATCAATCGATGCAATGGGCGATGAGATCCAGAAACAGGCCACCGAAAAGTTCGTAAACTTGCTGATGATTCTCGGAACTCTGGAAGATAACGATCTTCTGAAGAATTTAGAGGAAAAGGATAGCTACACACTCCTTGGAACAAAGGTCGCAAAAGAACTCAGTGTGATGTATCCATATACGGATTTCAATGGTGTAACTGAAGAAGACCTGAAAGATTCAGGGATTACCACCCATATTAGAACCTCTTCTACCACAGAATCCATTTTAAATACCGGTGCAGAGTTATTATTTGCATCCGATCTCGACGACATGGCCGATGTTTTAGATCAGATGGATGTCGATGATGATGAGGCAGGACGATTCATTGACGCGATCTTTTTTAAGCAGGCACTTATTGCAAAAATCAATGAACTCGTTGCCTCCGGAAAACAGAGCGAAGCAGACTTGCTTGCCGCACTGGATGCCCCCTCGTTCCCGCTTGAAGAAACAAACGATGTGATATCCTTTGATATCTCCCCGGAATATCTCTCCGGAGTTATCTCTGACCTGAAAAAACAGGGTGTCCTATCAGGAAAAGACGGTAAGATTAAAACCAGTTAACGTCATATATTACTATTAGGTGGGGGATGTGGAGTACAAAGCAGTGTGGATACTGCTGCCCTCACCAATTATTGGAGAAGGAAGTTTCTTAGTATTTTTTAAAAGTCTGTTTTTAATTCATTGAATGAACATCATTCACTATTCCTCATCGATAAGACATACCTATATGAGTTTATCAAACAAATGATATCGAACATTAAGGTCAAAATCATGCATAAACATTGTAATACAGCGGTCAAACAGTTCATCCCGCGGGCAGGAATGACCGTGAATGAACTCGTTTGCGAAATGGGAAAAGCAGGAGCATATAATGGGGGAAGTCTTTTTCACGCGGTAGAAGTCTATGAGAAGATGCTCTCCGATCCGGACATGACGAAATTCTTCGCACTTTCCGGCGCGATGGTCCCGGCAGGTATGGGGGGCATCGTTTCAACATTAATAGAAAAAGGGCACATCGACATTCTGACATCAACCGGGGCAAACCTTACCCATGATGTCATCGAGGCGATAGGATGCCATCACTACCATGGTAAAGCCGAGTGTGATGATGTCGCTCTCAGACACGACGAAGTCAACCGTATCTACGATGTGTTTCTGCCAAACGATGCATTCGAGGAACTCGAGTCGTTTATTCAGGATCTTTATACCGGTCTCCCGGAAGAACCGATCACGATCAGCAATCTTCTCCGGACAATAGGCGAACAGCTTGACACAGGCATACTTGCAACGGCAGCAAAACACAATATCCCCGTTTACTGTCCGGCATTCCAGGATTCAGTCCTCGGTCTTCAGTACTGGATGTATTCCCAGTTCCACAAGAAAACGATTCTTGATGCGATCGGAGATATGCATGTCCTCCTCAATACAGCATTCAACGTGAAAAAGGCAGGAGCGGTCTTGGTCGGAGGAGGAGTTCCGAAGAACTTCACGCTTCAGAGTATGCTTATGACGCCGAATGATTTCACGTATGTGATCCAGCTCACCGGAGACCGTCCCGACCTTGGCGGGCTGTCCGGAGCAACGCTTGACGAGGCAAAGTCATGGGGCAAGATTGGTGAGGGGGGAACCGGTGTTACCGTTTATGGTGATGCTACGATCACCCTTCCGATCCTCGCCTCGGCAACTCTGGAACGTCTGGAGGGAAAATAAATGGCTGAACTTCATCTCGCATTGGATGTAAAAGGTTCAGATGAAGCGATTCGTGTAACAAATGCCTGCGAAGGAGAATTGGACGGGATCAAAATCGGTTATCCGCTTGTCCTCTCCACAGGACTCGGCATTGTAAAGAAACTTGCAAAATCGAATATTCCTATCACTGCAGACTTCAAAGTTGCCGACATCCCAAACACGAACACCCTCATATGTGATGAGGTATTTGCAGCAGGATGCTCGGGAATCATCGCCCATGCATTCTGCGGGTCGGACTCGCTGGCTGCTGTTGTAGATGGAGCACATGACTACGGGGGAATCGCCCTCGCGGTCTGTGAAATGAGCCATCCGGGAGCTCTTGATTTCATTAGCGGTGCAAACGCAGAAAAGATGGCACATATGGCGAAGGATGCCGGAGCCGACGGGATCATTGCGCCGGCAACGAGACCTGAGCGGACAACGATCTTAAGAAACATTATCGGAACTTCAATGAAAATCTACTCTCCGGGTGTCGGGGCCCAGGGAGCACAGCCCGAAGATATCAAAAAATATGTTGACGGGATCATTGTCGGTCGTGCAATCTATCAGGCAGACGACCCGGGCAAAGCCGCACACGATTTCCGCGTGCGGTGCCTCTGATTTTTTTTATTTTTTCGGGAAGTATGAGAGCAGATCCCATGCAAGGGACTCGGCCTTTTTTTCGTTCGTCATTATCGTATCAAGACGGTGAGCTCCCGGAACTTCGATTGAGGTATCAGTGATATCCTGAATAAAGAGATCCACAACGTCCTTATACAACTGCCAGGTCCCGTATGATGTGGACTCATATCCCCAGGCTTTCATGAGAGCGGCGGCTGGACCACTGACTGAACGGTTCCCGATAAACGGACTCACCGCAACAGTGAACTTGTTTTTCAGAGCATCCCGGACCCCTTCGCATTCCAGGATCGGACATATGCTCGTCACTGGATTTGAAGGACCGATAAGTACCCCGTCACTTTCCTCAATAGCCGAAAGTACTTCGGGAGTTGTTTTCAGCGGGGCACCGCCTGACGTTTTTCTGACCACGTCCTTGATAACCACATTCCCCCGCCTGCCAACCCAGTATTCCTGAAAATGCATCAGCGAATCGTCTTCACATACCACATACGTCGTTACTTCCTGATTCGACATAGGAAGGATACGTGCCGATACTCCGTAACCTTTTGCAACTTTTTCTGTTGCTTCAGTAAGGGTCATACCCTGCCTCAGGAATTCGGCACGGGCAATATTTGTGGCACGGTCCTTATCTCCAAGGGGAAGTTGCTCGGTATAACCGAGTTTTTCCATTGCATGATACGTTTCAAAGGAATCCCCGCGGATCCCCCACCATGAATCGGTATTCAGAAGTCCGGAAAAAAGATACTGGACGGTATCGATATCCGGGGATACGTACAACCCCGACATCCGGAGATCCTCACCGGTGTTTACGACAACGGTGATCTCATTGTCACGCAGAATCTGTCTGAGACCCCGGATGAGTTTTGGCGTTCCCGTCCCTCCGGAAAAAACAGTAATCATTGTAATGGGAGTTGGACGGCGAAGGTTATGAAAATTATGTATTGGATGGGAGTTTTGCTTTCAGCGCAGAAACAAACTCATCAGAGCCGGAAACACCTGATGGGATAATTGCTCCCTGCAGGGTCTCGGCATAAATATACACAGCGCCGTTCTCCATGACGATATCATGAATGGAGGAGTATGGAGAGACTGACATTTTGTCTCCGATAGTAAAGTGCATACCGTCATCTTCAAGCGAGAGTAATGCCTGCTTTACCCAGGGGATTTTGGATTTGCCCTCGCGCAGATATTTTTTCAGATTTTTCGCGATCAATGCCCAGTAAAATTTCGGGTAGACAAAGTATATGAGAATTGCAACAAGAATGCCTGCAATTACGCCGAGTAATATGTAGGTCATTCCGGTAAATGTCACGATAAGCAAGAGCGGCAGGAAAAAGAAAACCGCTGACATGTAGAAACGTGCACGGGCAAACTGTTTTCCCATACTGGGCGAACGGGAATAATGAGATTTATTGAACGCGATATAATCATTCTCGGTTAATGTATATGCAAGATTCATCCTGAATCAGTAGGCGCCCGAAATAAAAAAATACTTCTCTAAAAAATTATTTTTTGACCGGAGTGATCTTCCGGCAGCAACCCATACATTCGCCCGGTATTTCAAGCGGAAATTTACCGCTGGAACATCCCATACAGAGATCCTCGGCAGGGATGCCAATCGAGGCAACGAGATCTTCCGTTGAAACATATTCTAACGTGGTTGCATGGATCTTTTCACGGATCTCCTCAACATCACGGCCTGTTGCGATAAGTTCCTCACGGGTAGGGATATCCACACCAAAATAACACGGGGCTACGATAGGGGTCGAACCAATCCTCAGATGAACCTCCCTGGCACCGAAATCCTTGACCAAATCAACGATCCGGAGAGAGGTAGTACCTCTAACAATACTGTCATCAACCAGAATAACAGACTTGCCGACTACATGACGGCGAACCGGGTTCATTTTCATCCTGACCGCATTTTCACGGAGATTCTGTGTAGGCATGATGAAGGTTCTCCCGACATATCTGTTCTTCAACATACCTTCAATGTAGGGGATACCTGATGCAGATGCATAACCGGTAGCAAAGGCGGTGCCAGAGTCAGGTACCGGAGAAACCAGATCTGCTTTCGGCGGATTTTTAGCAAGGCTTGCTCCGATTTTTCTTCGTGCATCATATACCAGAACACCGTCGATAACCGAATCGGGACGGGCAAGATACACATACTCAAACGTGCAGTAGGCCTTGTGATCCGATGTGAGAACCTGACGATGTGAAATACCATCACAGGTTATTATCAGAAGTTCGCCCGGAAGAACGTCCCCTTCAAACGTTGCTGAAAGAAGATCCAGGGCAACACTTTCGGAAACAACAACATACCCTCCCTCTGTTTTTCCATAACATAGGGGCTTTGTGCCAAGCGGATCACGAAAAGCGTAGAGTATTCCATCTAAAACAGCGACCCCGGCATATGCCCCTGAAAGACGCAGCATGGTATTCACAAATGCATCTTCCGCAGAAGCGCCGGAGATGAGTTCGTGTGCGATCATTGCCGCGATCAACTCCGCATTTGTCGTTGTAGAGAAAATGTGTCCCTTATCCTCGTACTCACTCCTGAGTACCTCCCGATTGATCAGAGCCGCAGAAACAGTAATGGAAAGCCTATGATTTTTGAACGTAAAGTTCAGCGGCTGAATATTCTCCGGCTTTCCCCTGTGTGCTTTCTGGGTATACAGAACCTGTCCAACACCCACATTACCGTTCAGACGGTGAAGTATCTCTTCAGAAAAAACTTCGGAAAGCTGACCCGGACCTTTATGGATTATAAAATCCTGCCCGTCAAAAGTAGATATGCCCGCAGCTTCCTGCCCTCTGTGCTGAAGGGCGTGCAGTGCATAATAAAGGGGGTAAGCGACACCTCGATAATCGGCGATGCCTGCAATACCACTCATAACATTATTACCTGTTTAATTATCTGCTGCTTTTTTCGTCCAGTTGTAACCACGGATCTTGGAGCTTTTACCAAAACCACATGATGAACATACTCCATGCCGTGCGTGGAAAGACTGTTTACCACAGCGACGGCAGATGATATGGGAATGCTTATTTTTCAAACCCATTGATGGTGTGCCTTTTGTCATTGTTAATTCACCTCATTATTATTCTACAGATGGAGATATGTAGATAACATTGTCGCCACGCACAATCAAAGTGCCACGCTGGACAATACCATTTTCTCCTTCTTCCTCAGCCTTGTCAAGAACCAGGTTCATGTGAACATCGTATCCCTGAAGAACTCCACGGATCTCCCGCCCACCTTTCAGTGAAATGATTACCGGCTGGCGGTTCAGGACCTGATCTAAAATTTCTAGTGGTCGCTTTGTCATTGGATTACCTCTCGTTTCTCTCAGGGAGATCGCCCGGATTCAGAATAGCACCTAGTGCCAGGTGAGATGCAAAGCCAGAGGCTTACACAAACATTCCGGGTGTCACACAAACTTTGAGACTCATGGACGAGTGCTTAGTTTATTGGGTATTCAATCAGATAAAGGTAGCGTCATAATAATCACGAAAACACCTGAACAATTATAATTCCAGACGCCAAATAACAAATCAACAAATGGTCGAACTAATCGTCAAAAAACGCCACGCCATCAAGAAAAGTCAACTTTCGGCTTTGATGACAAAACTTTCCGAGAGTATCGGCAAGGAGGCTGAATTGTACAATGCACCGATGATCGAGATTGCCGAAACCACCTCCAAATTCAATATTTACATCATCGATAAAAAACCGCTTGTCATGGAAAAGGATGACTGGGCATTCCCCACACTCCGGGGTGCAATCGCGCGACCATTTTCCGGCAGAAAAATCGTGGTCGACATGGGGGCAATTCCATACATAATCAACGGTGCAGATGTCATGCGTCCGGGAATCGTATCGGTTTCAGATGACGTAAAGGCAGGATTGCCGGTTCTTGTGGTTGATGAGAGCCATGACAAACCCCTTGCAGTAGTTCTCCCTCTCTATGATGCCAAGGAAATCATTGCGCTTGAGAAGGGAAAAGCGGCAAAAAATCTGCATTACATCGGCGACGAGCTTTGGAATATGGAACTTTAACGTAGTCATACAGATAGAATTAAATAACCACCAACTAAACTATTTTTCATATGGGATTTCTTGACGGAGTATTTGGAACAAAAGATAAGGCAACGGATGAAGACAGCTACATGAAGCTTGACCTTCAGGCATACGAGGGAGCTGTCGGAGAAAATGAACCGGCAATGATGTATGTCAAAGTGGCAAGCATCACTGATATCAAGGACTGTCCTAAAATAAAAGACGAAGTCTACAACGGAAATATAGTCATCGTCGATATCACCAAACTAAAACTCGACAAAATCATGTTCGACCGCGTAATGGGGGATCTCCGTGCAGTTTCCCGTGATGTGAACGGTGATATCATCGGGCTCGGCGACCAGCGTTACGTCATTGTCGTGCCGACCGGGGTCCGTATTTCCCGTGAAAAAATAGGCGGATATTAAAACCCAATGCGTCAGGTTGTTCCCGGACCATGTCCGGATTGCGGCGAAGAAATCAATTATATTTATGATACGGAGAATATTCCCTATTTTTCCGACATTCTTCTGATAAGCGGAGTATGCAGTAAATGCGGTTTCCGCATCGTTGACACTACTGTTTTAAAGGATAACGAGCCCTGCCGCTGGGAAATGAAAGTCGAAACAGCGGAAGACCAGAATGTAAGAGTCGTCAGAAGCATGCAGGGGGAGATAGACATTCCCGAATTCGGCATAAATATCCATCCGGGTCCTGCATGTTTTGGATTTGTTTCAAACATTGAAGGCATCCTTGACCGGGCAGAAGATGGAATCAGACGTGCCCTTGTCTCAAGTGAAGGAGATGAACTCAGGAATGCGACGGAAATTCTTGGAAAGATTGTAAAAGCCAGAAACTCGGAGATACCATTCACCGTCATTATCACCGATCCGAGTGGGAATTCCGGCATCGTTTCCTCAAAAGCAAAAAAGACCAAACTCGATATTGAGCCGGAAAAAGACGGATACTCAGTCAAACCGCTCACGTAAATCAGCATGGATAACCCACGATACATCCCAACCGCGGAAGAGGTAAAACGCCTCTCCGCTTTTTTGAAGATACAGAGCATTCCCGAACTTGAGAAGCAGACGATTCGGTATATCGAGAAAGTCACGGCTAAATCATGGAATGATCCGGTAGTTCTTGAGAAGATCCGTAACGCAATCATTACCCAGAAGGAATCCTATTGGAAAGAGGGAGCAAAAAAAAGTGTTTCCTACAAAGGTGCCTACAGTGTTCTCGGTTATATGGCATACCAGATGCCCGGATATGTTATCGAGTTTTCGGAATTCTTTGCCGAGATGGTTACATCCGGACTTATCAGGAAACACGTAAGAATCCTGGATGTCGGTGCCGGTCCCGGTACGGTTTCGATCGGAGTCGCACGTGTTCTTTCCTGTCTGGATGGAATGACGGCGGATATTACATCTGTGGAATGCTTTGATACCCATATCGAAGCATATCAGGCAATAGTTCCTGAATTTTTGAAGAATACAGGCAACAAAGTAACCGCAGGGAGACCGCTTGCCAAAGATATCACCACAGAAATTCCCGACGGAGAGTTCGATTTGATCGTCTGCTCGAACGTCATCAACGAACTGAGCGGTCTCGATTCCGAGAAAAAAGCAGACCTTGTGATGGAGCTTTCAAAGCATCTCGTTTCCGACGGAAATCTTGCCATCCTCGAACCAGCCGATCTGGCAAATTCAACGATGCTCCGTGACCTCTCACGGGATGTGAAAAAACGGGGTCTTACCATCTACGCTCCCTGCAATGACCTCAGGGGAGTATATTGTAGTGTTTCGCCCTGCTGGACATTCAGGTCTTATGGAGATATCAAACCGACAGAACTAATGTTCGCACTCGGAGGAGCTGATGAGAAGTTCCGGTTCGTGAACACGGATGTGAAGTTTTCGTATACGATCCTTCGAACCGACGGTCACAGAAAATGCGGATATAAAATTCCGGCTGATGCAAAGAGGGCAAGGCTCTCCCAACTAAAAAAGCATCTGGAAAAACGGATCCATATCACCGTTTCCGTTATGTCGGCCGATATCGGCGATGCAAAAAACTATCTGTTCCTTGTTTGTGACGGAACGGGAACTACACCGACCTACGTAGCACTGCCGGCATTCCACCGAACACCCGAGCACGAAGCTTTGATTACAGCGGCATATGGTTCTGTTGTGGCGATCGATTCAGTTCTTGTCAGATTCAACAAACAGCAGAACGCATATAATCTTCTCATGGGCCAGGAAAGTTTTACCCGGATGATCGCCGGTGTTTCAACGGGAAATAAAGTGCCCGACAAAGCAAAAGCGATCAAAGAAAAATATGGTAAGAATACGTCACCAAAATATCAGGGAAAGATGGGTAGAAAATCCCCTTCCCACAAAAAATAATTTAGATTATTTCCACGCCTTTCAGCGTGACTTTGTGTTCTTCGATCACACGGCCGACAACTTTTGCCCCTTCGACCATGGAAAGAACGGTCTCCACGCTCTCTTTTGGCACGATGAAGGCAAAGCCCATACCCATATTGAAGGTACGGTAAAGTTCGTTCATCTCGAGATCGCCCTTCTCGGCGATCCATGCTAAAATCTCCGGGACCGGAAGCGGATCTTCGATCGCAAAACCGTAGCTGGAAATTCTCAGGAAGTTCAGCAGACCGCCACCGGTGACGTGACACATCCCATGTACAACGGCTTTGCTGCAGACGTCCAAGACTTCCGAGTAGATCCTTGTTGGAACGAGCAGAGCCTCGCCAACGGTTCTGCCGGACGGAAGGATCGTTGCATACCCGCCGTTTTCTTCAGCGACTTTCCGTGCAAGCGTATAGCCGTTTGAGTGGACGCCGGTGCTTGCCACGCCGATGATGATATCGCCCGGAGCGACTTTTTCGCCTGTAACGACCTTGTCCTTCTCCTGAACGCCAAGACAGGTTCCTGCAAGATCGAGCCCGTTGATCATTCCCTTAAGGGTGGCCGTCTCGCCGCCGACGATATTAAGGTTCGAAAGGCGGGCTCCTTCGTTGAGACCGACACCGATCTGGATCATCTGTTCGGTGTCGATGCCTTCTGTTGCAATGTAATCGACGAACCCTATCGGTTCGATATTCATGACATACATGTCATTCACATTCATCGCCATACAGTCGATACCGACCGTGGTCCAGTCATGAAGATCGTCGGCGACCCGCATCTTTGTTCCGACACCGTCGGTACATAGTGAAAGGACTTTGCTGCCAAAATCGATCATACCGGCAAAGTGGCCTACATCGCCGACCATGCCGTGTTCACCGGTGCGTTTGTAGCTTAGCTGATGGATCAGAGCTTTGACCCCGTCGGCCTCAAGATTGATGTCGACCCCGGCTTCTTTGTACGAGTATTTTTTTGTCATGCTTCTTCCTTGTCGAGATGGTATTCTTCATGAATGACTTTAACAGCACGAACACCGTCGGATTCCTTTACAACAAACGAAACGTTCACTTCCGAACCCTGTGAGATCATCATAACATTGATCTTTGCAAGACCAAGTCCGTGGAAGATACGGTAAAGGGTGCCGGGAGTTCCTGCCATTCCGGCACCAACGACCGAAACCACATTCACATCAGTTGAAAACGTGAACTCGCGGATAAGACCTTTATTCTTGATCTGGGTAAGGGCTTTGTTTGCGGCTTTCATCTGCTCTTCGGTAATGATCAGGGATATGTTCATCTCGGATGACCCCTGACTAATGAGCATCACGTTCACTCCTTCCTTTGCAAGCGTGGTGAATATTTCTCCGGCAACACCGGGTCTGCCGGCCGCAAACCCGCTGATACTTATCATGCAGCTGTTTTTGATGAGGGAAACCGCTTTGACGATACGTTTATCGGCGTGACTCTCTTGGATGACAACCGTCCCGGGATGGGCCGGGTTGAAGGTATTCTTAACGTAGACCGGGATATTTTTCTCCATTGCAGGCAAAAGAGCACGCGGGTGAATTACTTTTGCACCAAAATAAGACATCTCCATCATTTCCAGAAATGATAAGGAGTCGATGACCCGTGCTTCGGGGATCAGCCGCGGATCGGTTGTCATAACCCCATCAACATCAGTCCAAATTATAATTTCATCAGCATCAATCCCGGCCCCGATGATTGCACCGGAGTAATCCGATCCGCTGCGGCCAAGGGTCGTTACTGCTCCCTCGGTTGAACAACCTGCAAATCCCTGAATGACAGGAACCTCGGTCGCGAGTTTGGACCCGATACGTTCCATGATCCGTGGATAGCTTTCAGGAAGAGCAGTTGCTGCTCCGTGGACACCATCAGTAATAATTCCTGCATCACACCCGCTTATCTGGAATGAAGAGATACCCGCCTGGCGAAGAGCTGCCGAAACAACAGGAGCAGAGAGTTTTTCACCGAATGAAATAATGTAATCCCTGGAACGCGGAGTCAGTTCCCTGAGATGATTGACGGCGATGAGAATATTTCTGAGCCGTTCAAGTCTCACATTGATATGAGCAGTGACCTCATCCACATAATCTGGTGCCACGACACGAAGTGCCTTCAGATGCCGCTCTCTGAGATTACCAATGAAGTTATCCAGATTTTTCTTGTCAGTACAGCTGATAATACCTTCAGCCTCTGCAATAACCTGGTCGGTGACCTTAGTCATTGCAGATACGACGACGGCAATTTCATTGCCTTCATCATGGGATTTTTTGATGATATCAACGACTTTGGCAATACATTCTTCATCGCCAACCGATGTTCCACCGAATTTCATTACGAGCCGCATCTTATGGGTTGCACCTTTGAATAGTTGTGTAGATTGTGGGTCGTATCAAGAGATATACTCTGCGGGATTGAACAAAAGATATCAATTAGTCAAGCCAACTATCACCTATGAACAAAATATGGATTGCCGGATTGATTCTTTTGCTCGTCATCATATCGGCGGGTTGTGTTTCAACACCGGATGATTCGTCCCCATACACGGATAAAGACGGAAACATTCTCACCGGAGATGAAAGCAATGGATCGATCCTCTATGTAGATGGAACAATAACTGTCTGGATGACAGATACAGACGGCAATATCCGGTACACCACTACCGAACCTGATGGGACGATAATAAAATACTATACGACACCCGACGGGAAAACAATTCTCGAGGTATAACCTCCTTTTCCCTCGCTTTTATCCCCTCTCTCTTCCAATAAGTATTTCAAAGGAATCGAAATGGGCATCGAAAACAAAACAGACTGTCACGTACTCGTTATCGGCTCAGGCGGCGCAGGAATCCGTGCTGCCGTTGAGGCGGAATGTTATGGAGATACGATAATCGTTTCTAAAACCATCACCGGCAAAGGGGGATGTACCGTAATGGCAGAAGGCGGATTTAACGCCGTTCTGAAAAATACCGATTCAATACAGACCCATTTCGAAGATACCATGATCGGGGGGGCATATTTGAATGATGAAGCCCTGGTTCGAACGCTCACAACAGAAGCCCCTGATAGAATCCGTGACCTCTTTAAATGGGGTGCCGTCTTCGATCTGACCAAAGATAATACCATAGCCCAGCGGCCTTTCGGGGGCCAGAGATGTGCACGAACCTGCTACGCAGGAGACCACACGGGCCATGAAATGGTAATGACCCTTTTAGAAAAACTCAGAGGCTCATCTGTCAAAATCGAGAATGAAGTGACTATCCTAGACCTTCTTTCAGATGGAGAAAAAGTGACGGGCGCAATCACCTGTGACCGGGAGGGGGACCTTGGTCTTATCACTGCCGATGCTGTGATTCTTGCGACCGGAGGAGCCGGCCAAATCTACGACACGACTACCAACTCAACCGCAGGAACAGGAGACGGATATGCTCTGGGATACCGGGCAGGAGCAGAGCTCATCGATATGGAACAGGTCCAGTTCCACCCAACCGGGGCAGTGACCCCATACGACTCCCGCGGAAGATTGATTACCGAAGCAGTCAGAGGAGAGGGAGGGATCCTGAAAAATGTACTCGGCGAACGGTTCATGAAAAAATATGATCCGAAACGCATGGAACTTTCGACCCGTGATATTGTTTCCAGATCCATTGCAACAGAAGTTCTCGAAGGACGCGGCACAGGAAACGGAGGAGTCTGGCTTGATGTTACCCATCTTCCGCGTGAGCAGATCGAAGCTCGACTTCCCGTCATGCTGAACCAGTTCCTCCAGTTTGGGGTTGATATTCGAACCGAACCCATGGAGGTCGCACCAACTGCCCATCACTTTATGGGAGGGCTGAAGATCACACCAGAAACTCAGACGACCGTGCCGCGTCTCTTTGCTGCAGGAGAAGTCGCGGGCGGGGTCCACGGCGGAAACAGACTTGGGGGAAATGCTCTTGCAGAAACTCAGGTATTTGGAAGAAGAGCGGGTCTCTCCGCAGGTAAATGCGAAACAACAGCCAGAAGTGTCAATCCAACCCAGATCAAAGCAGCCGAAGATAAACTGGATTCATTCTATAACGGCACGGCGAAAACATCTGACGTTCGGCATTCCATGAAGATGATCATGTGGAACAATGTCGGCATCTATAGAAATGAACTCGACCTCAAAGTTGCTGAACGTGAAATATTAAAACTTCAGAAGACGCCACTCAAAATCTCATCACCACGCGAACTTTCTGATGCAGTCATCACAGAAAATATGCTTCAGGTGGCACATCTTGTTATCGAAGGAGCCCTCTTGAGACGGGAATCCAGAGGAGCCCACACGAGAACTGACGTGAAACAGACCTGGACAAACGAAACATCCCCCTTTGGGCACACATTCTTCGTCAACGGTAAATCAGGTATTGAGATACTGGAGGATAGATTATGAAAGTGACGATTTCCCGCTTCGACCCTACG
>CAYSRP010000009.1:0-23027 GCA_964433475.1 uncultured Methanomicrobiales archaeon | reverse complement strand
GCCTGTGCCTGGGTCCCCATATAGGATGAAAGCAGAACACCGGTGATTGCAAAGATACCGATCACCCATGACGGAACCGGTGCATGCCAGGTCTGGACTCCCCAGACGATGATACCGGTCACGATGAAAACATCAGCGTACCGGTCGAAAACGTGATCCAGATAATCCCCGATCGGACTTGCGATACCGGAATATCTGGCGAGGGCTCCGTCCAGAACATCCAGAAATGCATTCAGAACAACAAAAACCACACCAAGAAGCGGCTGACCCAATGCGAAAAACACACCGGCAACAAACGCACAGACAAGCGACACTACGCTCCACATATTCGGCGTGATCGGAAGTTTGGAAAACGCTTTGGAAATGGGAGTTAATATCCACTGGATTTTCGGACGAAGTGACTCAAGACTCATAGGACATCTAAAACATATGCGGACCAGTCGAGCAAACCAAACGATGCCGGGATTTCGTCTTTCACGAATGATAGAATCTGACTGACCACGGACTCTATACCAATACTTGTTGTGTCTATCTCATAAATCTGTTCCGATGCAAAAGCATCCGTTGTTTCTATAAGAATCACATCCAAAGCTTCAGCTTCGAGATTTTCACGGATCTTTTCCTCAGGATATCCGCGGGGGGCGAGACGTTCCCTGAGGACATCCGGACGACACCGGAGAACGATGATCTTGTCACACGGAAGATAGTGGGCAAACGCTCCTTCCACAAATCCGTCAGTGTAGGGAAATTGGTCTGCCCATGCATCCGTGTCCACGACATCCGAACCCGATGCGTCATCATGCTCAAGAACGAACGGACCGACCGTTGTTTTCAGATCGAGAACCGGATGACCATTCTTTCGCAGGAGTTCCGCGACCGAGGTCTTCCCGCATCCGGGAGTTCCGGTTATCCCGATCATCATAATTTTTTCACCGCTGAAAGGAACCGTTCGTTCTCCCAGACATCACCGACACTCACGCGGATATAGGTGTCACCAAGTCCCGGGAAACTAGCACAGGAACGAACGAGAACGCCCTCTTTTGCAAGGGATTCCATCACATCATCGCCCAGTTTTGGTGCAACGTTGATCAGGACAAAGTTCGAACCGCTTGGAGATACCGGGAACGGGATCTCTTTGATGAATTCCTCACGCCATTTTCTGACATGAGCAATGAAATTATTTTTATACACATGATCCAAGACCGCTTCTGCTGCCGCTGCCGCAGAAACGCGGTTCAGCGTGAACGGCGTTGCCGCAACATTGTAGGGACCTTCGAACCATGCGGGAACGAAGGCATACCCGATACGAAGACCCGCAAGACCGTAGACCTTGGACATGGTCCGCCCGATGATGATATTGTCGCGGGCGAGGAGCGGCAGATAGTCGACATCCGAAAACTCGACATAGGCACAGTCCAGGAAGAGAACACCATCGATACGGTCGAGGATGTATTCGATGTCTTCGACCGGAGTCACCGTTCCCGTGGGATTGTTCGGCGTACAGAGGAAGGAAATTTTCGCATCCTTCGCTGCACGGATGAACAGGTCCAGATCAACGGAGAAATCGGATCTCCGGGGAACATTCACCACTTCTGCAGACGCTGCTTTTGCGGCGAGACCGTACATGGAAAATGTCGGCGTGGAGATGACGACCTTTTCACCCGGAGCAACAAGTGTCCGGATGGAGGTCTCGATGACCCCGTCCATCCCAAGACCGGAGCTGACGACCGGAGCATCGCAGATATTCGCACGAAGCGCTGCATGGAATTCCGCCGCCTTCGGGTCGGGATATCTGTTTACGCCGGATAAAGCTTCCCGGGCTGCCTTCAGGACCTTGTCTGACGGAAGATAGGGGTTTTCGTTGCTCCCCAGAAGGGCAACTTTGGAAAACCCGTATTCCTTTGCAATATCCCCCGGGGATTTTGCAAAGACATAACCGCTTTTTACGAACTCAGATCTGGCCTGCGGCTTCATTAATTACTCCGACTGCGTAGTTGATCTCGTCGGCCGTGATCATCAGCGGTGGAACGATCCGGATGTTTCCTTCACCGGCAACGTTGATAAGAACTCCCTGTTCCAGACAGAGATCGGCAAGTTTCTGTGCGGAGTCGCCGAGCGTGAATCCGATCATGAGACCCCGGACCCGCGGGTTGAATGCGGCAAGACCCTTCCGGAACAGTTCGCCTTTCGCGGCGATACCCGGAAGAAGCTTTTCAATGATGCCGAAGGTAGCATTTCCTGCGGCACAGGCGATCGGTCCGCCGGCAAATGTGCTTCCGTGTTCACCTTTGGTGAACTCGAGTCCTTCCCGTGCAATGATCGCTCCCATCGGAATACCGGAGGCGATTCCTTTTGCAATGCTGATGATATCAGGCTGGACCTTTGAGTGCTGGAACGCGAACCATTTGCCGGTCCGTCCCATCCCTGACTGGACTTCATCACAGATCATGAGTGCACCGGTATCATCGCAGATGTCCCGGATACCGGGAATGAAATCATCAGGCGGGATAATGATGCCGGTCTCTCCCTGGATCGGCTCGAAGATGACGGCGGCGGTATCTTTGTTGACGACTTTTTTCAGGTCTTCAAGGTCTCCGTATTCCGGAAAGTCACAGTGGATGCCGAGAGGCTCGAACGGCTCGCGAATGGCCGGTTTTTGTGTTACCGCGAGGGAACCGATCGTCCGTCCGTGAAAATCATGATTGAACGAGACGAAATTCTTCCGGCCTGACCGGACTTTGGCGAGTTTCATGGCCCCGTCGTTTGCTTCTGCTCCGCTGTTTCCGAAGAAGACCTTTCCCATCCCGCTGGCTTTGCTGAGCTTCTCTGCAAGTTCTGCCTGACCCGGGATATAGTAGAGATTCGAGCAGTGGATCAGCTCGTGGGCCTGGCGGCAGATCGCGTCCACAACTGCCGGGTTGCAGTGTCCGGTTGAGCACACGGCGATTCCTGCGACCAGGTCGAGGTATTTGTTTCCTTTGTCATCCCATACATTACATCCCTCTCCTTTGACGATCTCCATCGACCGTCCAAAGCAGGGCATGTAATATTTTGCATCTAATTCTTTGTAGTTCATATAAATCTTTTTTTTTTACTTTACTCGTATTCGATCGTCGCCGGAGGTTTGCTCGTGATATCGTATAAGACACGATTCACATGGCGGACCTCGTTGATGATCCTGCTCGATACTTTTTCAAGAACCGGGAAGGGTATCTGTGCCCAGTCTGCGGTCATGAAATCCGTGGTGGTCACGGCACGGAGTACGATTGCATAATCGTAAGTCCGTTCATCTCCCATCACGCCGACACTGCGCATGTTCGTGAGTGCGGCGAAGTACTGGTTGATGTCGCGGCCGAGTCCTGCTTTTGCGACCTCTTCACGATAGATCGCATCGGCATCACGGACGATGTCGAGTTTTTCCTTTGTTATCTCACCGATCACACGAATGGCGAGACCCGGACCGGGGAAAGGCTGGCGCCAGACAAGATTGTCCGGGATGCCAAGCTCGATCCCCGATCTACGCACCTCATCTTTGAAGAGGAGACGGAGAGGTTCGATGATCTCCTTGAAATCCACGTAATCCGGCAGACCGCCCACGTTGTGATGGCTTTTGATGACCGCGGCGTCCCCGGGTCCTGACTCGATCACGTCGGGATAGATCGTTCCCTGTACAAGGAAATCGACCGTCCCGATCTTTTTCGCTTCTTCTTCAAAGACGCGGATGAACTCCTCGCCGATGATCTTTCGTTTCTTTTCAGGATCAGAAACACCTGCAAGTTTTGCCAGGAACCGGTCTTCGACGTTCACGCGGATCAGGTTGATGTCGAACTGTTTCCTGAAGACTTCCTCGACCTCGTCACCCTCATTCTTTCTGAGAAGACCATGGTCGACAAAGATACAGGTCAGCTGTTTCCCGACCGCTTTGTGGACGAGGACTGCAGCGACGGATGAATCCACTCCTCCTGATAGAGCACAGAGAACTTTTTTGTCCCCGATCTTCTCACGAAGCTGTTTGATCGTATCTTCGACAAACGCTGCCATATGCCAGGTCGGTTTGCACCCGCAGATATCGTAGAGGAAGTTTTTCAGCATCGTCATCCCTTCCGGGGTATGCATGACTTCCGGATGGAACTGAACGGTGTAGATCTTCTTTTTGGGATCTTCCATCGCGGCGATGGGACAGACCGCGGTCCGGGCGGTTTTTACAAATCCCGCCGGGACTTCGCTGATCTGATCCGTGTGGCTCATCCAGCAGGTGGTTTCCTTTGGAACGTTTTTGAACAGTTTCGACGTGTCAACGGAGACCGAGGTCCTTCCGTATTCACGGGTCGCCGCAGATGATACTTTTCCTCCGAGAAGGAACGCCGTGAGCTGGGCACCGTAACAGATCCCGAGGATCGGGATACCAAGTTCAAAGATCCCTGCATCCACGAGCGGTGCGTTTTTGGCATAGACACTTGCGGGCCCTCCGGTAAAGATGATCCCCGAGTAGTTTTTGGCAACAATCTCTGAAAGAGGGATCGTGCAGGGCTTTACCTCACAGAATACGTGGGCTTCTCTCACTCTGCGTGCTATCAGCTGATTGTATTGTCCGCCGAAATCAAGGACTAAGATCGATTCCATAATTATTGTTTACTCTGGACTTCCAGACAGGCTTTCACGAATCCGATAAACGGAGCCGACGGGCGGGATGGTCTCGACCGGAATTCCGGGTGGAACTGGGTCGCAACAAAGAACGGATGGTTTTCCAGTTCGAGCGCTTCCATACGTCTCCCGTTTCTGCCGACAAACTTGAGACCTTTTGCCTCGATCTCATCGATGTATGCCGGATTGACTTCATACCGGTGCCGGTGACGTTCAACGATCTCGGTCTCACCATAGAGCGCTGCGAGACGTGATTTGGGGTCGAGCGTTACGCTGTAGTTGCCAAGACGCATCGTTCCGCCAAGATCCTGAACATCTTCCTGCTCCGGAAGGAGGGCGATTGCATGGGTCCCTGCACCCAGTTCTTCACTGGTCGCATCTTTGTAGCCAACGACGTTTCTCATGAATTCAATGACCGAGAGCTGGAATCCGAGACATAGTCCGAGCAGGGGTATTTTGTTTTCACGGGCGTAGGTTATCGCGGATATCATACCTTCAATGCCGCGGTTCCCAAATCCTCCGGGGATAAGGATACCGTCAACATCTGCAAGATCTTCGTTTGTGTAAACTTCAGCATCGAGCCATTTGATGACCACTTCGGTTTCAAGGGAGCGTCCTGCGTGTTTGAGAGCTTCCTTGATCGAGATGTAAACGTCTTCAACACCGTATTTGGTAATGATAGCAATGGTTATCCTGTGTTTATATTCACGGGATACGATGGAGTACCAGCTGTTGTCGGGCTCTCTCTGTTCGAGGTGGAGAAGTTTCAGGAGAACTTCGGCAAGTCCCTCTTTTTCGAGTTCGACCGGAACGAGGTAGATATCGGGGGCCGTCCGGGCACTGATGACGGCATGGACATCCACATCGCAGAATGCCGAGATCTTTCTTTTTGTTGATTCAGAGACGGAAAGGCTGCTCCTTCCCACAATGACGTCTGCTTCCAGACCGAGTTCCCTGAGCGCTTTTATGGAGTGCTGGGTCGGTTTGGTTTTCAGATCGCCCATATTGTCTGCGGGGAGGAGGGTCACGTGAACGAGGACAAAGTCGCCGTTTCCGTGTTCCCAGTGCATCTGACGGACAGCTTCCAGAAACGGCATGCTTTCGATGTCGCCGACGGTCCCGCCGATCTCGACGATGCATATCTCCGCATGGTTACCCTGTTTGTCGACCCATGATTCGGCTGCGAATTTTATTCTGTCTTTTATTTCGTCAGTGATATGCGGGATGATCTGGACGGTCGCTCCAAGATAGTCGCCGTGTCGTTCTTTAGAAATGACCGAGGAATAGATTTTTCCCGTGGTCAGGTTGTGGTCACTGGTGAGTTCGATGTCAAGGAACCGTTCGTAGTTTCCGAGGTCGAGGTCTGCTTCTCCTCCGTCTTTCAGGACGAAAACTTCCCCGTGCTGTGCCGGGTTCATGAGTCCTGCGTCGATATTTAGGTAGGGGTCGATTTTCACGCTGGTGACGTGGTATCCCCTGTTGATCAGAATGCGGCCGATGGATGCGGCAGTTATGCCCTTTCCCAGTCCACTCATTACTCCTCCGGTTACTACTACATATTTCATTTTATGCCCTTCATTCTGCGAAATTTAATATTGCTGATGTATTGGTTGTGTTCTGTATTAAAAATACGGGAATGAAGCGAAGAACAGGGATTCGCCCGCGGTCGGGCAGGTTTAAAAACCTGCGCCGTCAGTGCCCAAAAACCAAAAAAGGAGAATAGATCTATTCAGCTTATTTCAGAAGTGAGAGTGCGTCATCGAGGGTCTTTCCTTCGACTGTTATCGCATAGATTGCGTTGCAGAATTTTACCGCTTCATCAAGAGGTTTCTGATGAATGTTTCTGCCGGTCGCATTTCCCGCGGCTCCGCCGATGTGGATCTGATCGTAGAGTTCACGGAGGAATTTTTCTTCCGAGGTCGCGGACCCGCCTGCACAGACGAGTTTTGTCCTGCCGGCAGCACGCACCGCTTCTTTTAGGAATTCAGGTGATGACTTCCCGTCTTTCTTCGGTGCATTGACCTTGACAAAGTCACTGCCGAGGCATGCTGCGACTCCGGCGGCTCCGGCGATAAGATGCGGGTCTTTCTCGTCTTTGACCGCTTTTCCGCGGGGATAGATCCAGAGAACACAGACAAGTCCGTGATAGTGCGCTTCATTGATGATCTGAGCGGCTTCGGCAAGCATGTCGGCTTCTTCTTCACTGCCGAGATAGATCGTGTAGCCCAGCGCTGCGATTTTGATATTGTGTTCTCTGGCGATCTCCACGATCTGGTCGACCATCCAGAGCTGCGGGGATACGGGATCCTTCTGATTTACTTCGACAAGGTTCGTCTTGGAATTCATCTTGACCAGATAGGGAACATCGGGGTAGTCCTCGGCATACCGGACGATGAGACCCAGCTGGGCCGCAAGAACACCGATCTTTGCTTTGGATGCGATCCGGAAAAGGTGTTCCGGGTCACCGTCATCTTCGGAGATCTCCGCACCACAGAAATCTTCGTTTAAATGTTCTATTTTCTGGTCTCCGGCGAAGAGCATCAGATGACCGGATCCGGCAGTGATCATATTGTAATTAGCAATATACGTCTCCCGCATTTCTTTCGGGACGTCAAGGGGTACTTTGACAGTATACATATTGATGTAATCATTGTTGTTCGACAATGATTAACTTATCTTTAGCTTTAAATTACAAAACAGGGATGTTTCGAAGGTTCTTTTCGGCAATAATCAAAGACAATTCGCTTAATGACGAATAAACTGCATCACTTAAGGTTTCTCCAAATTCAAGACTCAGGGGCTGGATGCCGATAATGATAATTTTTCGTGATGTATCTGCCAGAAAATCCGCCAGATGATACAGGGGGAGCATGTGGGTGCCGACAGCGGTGTCATGGATCTTTTCCGGCGGGATTATTCTGACGGTCCCGGGCGGGAGTCCCATTTCTGCGGCGTCTGCGATGATAAGCAGATCGGGGGAGAGTCGGCGCACGATCCCGGTAAAATTTTCCGGGGCAGTGCCGCAGTTGAAGGCTGTGATGTCCGGAACTTCAGAGAGAAGATCCGCGAGGGCAGGTCCGGCTCCGTCGTCGGAATGAAGCGGATTTCCCACACCAAGAAGAACTATTGACATAAGCACAAAAACAAGATGCATCGACCGGGACTCGAACCCGAGTTTAGGCGTTGGCAACGCCTAGTGATAACCACTACACTATCGATGCTTGCACTAATTACAAGGGCGTATAAACATTAAATAGATTACGATTTGCATTTCGGAAAAAAAGGGAGGATATCCTATCTTTTCGTCTTCAGACCGCAGGTTTCGCGGCGTGATCACTCTGTTTCCACGTCGTCTTCCGGGAACTCATACTCCTTTCCCGGATTCCTGAGCTGCCACTCGGCACGTCTGAGGATCCCGTGGAACGTGCTTGCTTCCCGGATCGTCAGCTGTGTCCGCCCTAAGACTCTTTTTGCCAGAAGAAGGGTCGTCTCGCGCTTCTCGATCGGGTGCCCGATCTCCTCAAGGAACCGGCCGAGGTGGGCGTACAATGCATCCATCTCCTGCCTGCTTGCCAGAAGATACTCTCCGCGCTGCATATGAGCGAGTTCGTAACAGACCACACCGACCGCGTGGGAAATATTCAGGATCGGATACTCGGGATTCGTCGGGATCGTACAGATAATATCGCACTTTGCGATCTCCTCGTTGTTCAGTCCCCAGTTCTCCCTGCCAAACAAAATGGAGATCCGCCCGTCAACATCTTTTATCATATCCCGGAGCTCGGCTACCGAATAATACGGCATCCTTGTCGGATTCGACACGTTATGGGACAGCCCGCCGGTCGTTGCGATCAGGATATCGCTTCGTGCAACGACCTCATCAAGCGAGAGTCTCTCGGCATTTTCCAGAACATCCTTCGCATGGGACGCACGGGCAGAACACTCTATAGTCATTTTCGGCGGGTTGACGAGGACCATATGATAAAATCCGAAATTCTTCATTACCCGGGCAGCGAACCCGATATTTCCCTCATACAGAGGTTCCACTAATACAATATCTATCTGAGGCATTTTTTTTATTGAACCGCTTTCACGGTTTCCTTTAAAATCGCCGGACCCGCCTCGTACACGGCGTTTCCGACAATGATCGTATCGGCATACTGCCCCATCTCTGCGGCTTTTGCACCGGAGTTGATCCCCCCGCCGTAGAAAAGACGTGTCGCCGATAATTTTTCCGACACGGCTTTCGTGACCGCCGGGTCACCGTACATCCCGCTGTATTCGATATAGAAAACCGGCATGGAGTAATATTTCTCAGCGATGACCGCATAGGCCGCGACTTCTGCCGGGGTGAGGTCGCATTTTGCATGCGTGAGTTTTCCCACGGAAGAGTTCGGGTTCAAAACGACATATGCTTCGGGAACGACTTTGTCCCACAAAATCTCCGCGGTCTCTGCCCATTCCTTGTGCAGACCGGTGATGAACGCAGGGTGACCTGCATTGAACACGGTCGGGACAAACACATAGTCGATCCCCTCAAATCTTGCACAGGACGGAGTTGCCGGCTCGACCACGACGGGAAGTCCCGCATCGCGGACATTGTCATAAAGTTCCGCAAGATTTTCCGGCGTAACGTCCAGCGTGCCCGAAAGCATCAGGGCATCCGTTTCACTCGCCGCGATCTCGGTTACCGCATTTTTGGAAAGAGCCTTATCGGGATCGAGTTTGGTGATATGACGCCAGGTCTGCCATGCTTTCATTCGTCGACCTTCCTTGCGTATTTCTGCAGATCGGCGATCTGTTTTTCTTCGATGCCCGTGACTTTCGCAAGAGTTTTGACATCTGCTTTCGCGAGGATCCCCGGAGTGTGGACTCCGGCAAGAGCGAGCGGGATAAGAATTTCGGGTCCGGCTTTTTTCCGGAGCGGGGCGATCCCTTCCTCGAATGCGGTCTTGCTTATTTTTTCCGGACAGGGTCTGCAGAGTTTCTCTGCGACCAGTCGCTGGTGGTTGCCGATCGTAGTGACCGACACCCCGGTCGCAAGAGAGAGACCGGCAGGGTGAACGGAAACGAACTTCTCAGGGTTGCCGAACCCTGCGGCGACGTATTTCTTCAGCGTGATCGCAGGAACGCCGTATTCTTTCATGCGGGCAATGTCGACCACATTTTTCGCATCGGAAACGAGGGACTCTGCCTCCGCTTCACTGAGTTTTGCTGCCAGAAGATCGTTTGGATCCGCTTTGGAAAGACCCGCGATATCCGTCACGCCCATCGAGATCAGAGCCGCACTCACCTTTGAGTGACCGCGCCCCCGCTTCGGGGTGACATGGGCGGAAATGAACTTCTTCATCTCGGTCCGCTTCTTCAGGAGAACGAGAACTGCCTGGGCATCCTGATGATATTTTGCCGCCTGTGCGGGCGAAAAACCGAATTTCTTCGATAACTCATCCGGACCCAGAGCGATAAGCTCGGAGATCGTATAGACGTGGGCATCGTTCAGCCGTCTGACCCCCTCCACGGTCATGCCGGGGATCAGCAGGAACGCGTCGGTGTTCGTTTTGATGTGGGAACACAGCGGGCATCCGATCTTCCAGGCAGGCGCTCCTTTTCTCAAGAGCTGGACATGGTTCAGTCCGTGTATTTCACAGACTTCATCCATCTTGACGGCATTTCCCCAGGTTGCCGGAGGCAGACCCGCGTTGAAAGTGCACGACGGGTAGCCGGAACATCCGATAAACTGGGAACTGCCGACCCTCTTGATCTGGAGAGGTTTTCCGCAGACCGGACACGGACCGATGGTCTGCTCCTCGCGGGTCCGGTCCATCAGATCTCTGCCGATGGCATCCTGGTTTTTCTCCAGATCATCGAAAATGCCGGCGAGCATTTTTCTTGATTCGGAGAGGACCGCATCTATCGGCTTGGCACCGGTGGCGATGTCGCCCATATGTTCTTCAAGGGTCTTCGTCATCGTCGGTTCGGTGATCGTGCCGGCGAACTCTTCGAGCGATTCGGTCACCGCACGGCCGATGATGGTCGGCTTCATGGGATTGCCTTCGATGTATTTTCTGCCGGCGAGTTTACTGATAACGTCATGCCGGGTACTTTTCGTGCCGAGTCCGAGTTCTTCCATACGCTGGATGAGACGGCTCTGGGAATAACGTGCCGGAGGCTGGGTCTCCTTCTCCTCGGAATTTTTTGCAAGGAGAGGCAGGGTCTCGCCTTTCGTGAACAAGGGAAGGATGTTCTCCTCGGCTTTGCTGTAGGGATAGATCCCGCGCCATCCGGCGACAAGGATCCGCCCGCCCGTGATCGTATACGGTTCTGATCCTGCAAAGAGGTTGATCTTCATCGTTTCCCACTCTGCATCAACGCATATCGTTGCAAAGAAGCGCCGGACGATGAACTCATAGAGTTTCCAGGAAACATCGTCGCCGATATCCGCACGGGCTGCAAGAGAGGTCGGATAGATAGGCGGGTGGTCGGTCGTTTCCTTTTTTCCGCGGGTCGGCACTGCACGCATATGCTCTTTTACATATTGAGCATCCCGGGCAAAGGGTCCGTGAGCGAAGAGTTTCAGATGCTCTGAAACATTCAGGCTTTTCGGATACGTGGTGTTGTCCGTTCTCGGATACGAGATGAACCCGCGCATGTAGAGATCTTCTGCACGATTCATCGCATAGGAGGCGGAAATGCCGAGCCGGCTTGCTCCGACGATGAGAGCGGTCGTGTCGAGCGGGGTCGGGGCATGGTCGGTCTTGTGACCGGTGATGACCTCGGTCACCAGAACCGGCTCTTTCGTCGCATCATAGGCGGCCTTTGCTTCTGCCGCGTCCGTGAACCGTCCGTGCACATGACGTGCTTCCAGTTCCTCACCGTCTTTTTTGGTCGTGAGGGAAAGCATCCAGTAGGGGGTCGGGACGAATGCGTCGATCTCCCGTTCCCGGTCCACGATCATTGCCAGAGTCGGACTCTGCACACGGCCGACGGAGAGGATACTGTCCGCACCGCGGTGTCCGGTAATGGAAAGGAAGCGGGTGAGCGATGCCCCCCAGACAAGGTCGATGATCTGTCTCGATTCACCGGCTGCCGCCAGATTGAAATCCAGAGGGGTCGCCTCCTGGATCGATTTGACGATCTCATCTTTGGTGATGGCAGAGAACCGTGCCCTGTCGACGAGAACTTTGGTGTTGACTGCCCGGATGAGTTCGTAAGCCTCCTTTCCGATCAGTTCTCCCTCGGTATCATAATCGGTAGCTATGGTCACGCGGGTCGCCTTGCGGGCAAACTTCTGCAGAAGTCCGACGATCTTCTTCTCGGTCGGGATCTTGATGATGTCTGCATCGATCAGCGACCGGGGCGGGTGTTCAACACTCCGCCAGTTTTTGTATCCGTCCACGAAGTCGACCTCGACGACGTGACCACGGAGACCCATGACGACCGTATCGTCGAAGACATAATGCATCGCCGCTCCGTCTTTGACTGCCTGGACCTTTTCTTTTCCGGCAAGAAACGCTGCGATGCGTTCTGCAACGATGTTCTTTTCGGCTATGATGAGATGCATATTACTCTCCGAGGATTTCGGCGATCATCGAATGGATCTCACGCGGGTCGGATTTGCCTTTTGTCTCCTTCATGACCTGCCCGACGATGAAGTTTAAGGCGCCTTTTTTGCCGGCTTTGTGGTCGGCTATGGCCTGGGGATTGTTGGCAAGGATCGTTTCGACGATGCCTCTGAAACTTTCGCCGGACTCACGGGTGAGACCAAGGCGTGCCACGATGGCAGCGGGGGATTCGGCAGCATCGGTCTGATGCAGGGCGTCGAGCCAGACACGGAGGACTTCGACACCGGCATTGTCGGTGATCTTTTTATCACGGACGAGGACGAGGAGTTCTTTGAACTGACCGGCATGAGAGGTTATCTTTGATAACGGCATGTCCCGGTAGTTGAGTTCGCCGATAAGAATGTCGGCGATCCAGGATGCCGCGATCTGGGACCCGACCGGAGCGACGAGTTCGTAGAATTCGGCAAGGTGCAGGTCTCCCGTGAGGGTCCGTGCGTGGTTGACGGCGATACCGTACTGGTTCATGAACCGGTCGCGGCGTGCGTCGGGAAGTTCGGGGAGCGGGATGTTTTCGACCCAGTCCGAGACCCTGATGACCGGCAGATCCGGTTCGGGGAAGTACCGGTAGTCGGTCGCCGTTTCCTTCGAACGTGCAGAGGTGGTGGTCCCTTTTCCTTCCTGGAAGTGACGGGTCTCCCGGCTGATCACGCCGCCTCTTCGAATGAGATTTTTCTGCCGGGTGATCTCAAAGGTGAGAGCTTTCTCGACACCTTTGTAGGACGAGATGTTTTTGATCTCAACACGCTCGTGTCCTTTGATGGAGATGTTTGCATCGACACGGATGCTTCCCTCTTTGTCCGGGTCGAAGACATCGAGATACTCGAGCGTCGCCCGCAGTTTGTTTAAGAGACGGCGGGCTTCTTTCGGGGAGGAGAGTTCCGGCTCGGTGACCATTTCGATCAGAGGGATGCCGGATCTGTTATAGTCGACGAGCGTGTAGTGACCCCGTTCCTTGTTGCCCATGTGGACAAGTCTGCCAGGATCTTCCTCGACGTGGATCCTGGTCAGATTGACGACCTTCGGGTTTCCGGCGTCGTCTTCTATTTCGATATAGCCGCCGAGTGCGAGCGGATTGTCTCCCATGGTGATCTGGTATGCTTTGACGAGATCAGGGTAAAAGTAGTTTTTCCGGCAGAATTCTGCTTCGACCGGAATATTACAGTTCAGGGCCTTCGCGACTTTGAGAGCGTATTCAATGGCCTTTTTATTCAGGACGGGTAATGCTCCCGGCAGACCGAGACAGACCGGGCATACGTGGGTGTTCGGTGCGTCGGCACGGAAATCCGCTGAGCATCCGCAGAACAATTTTGAGGCGGTATCGAGCTGACAGTGAACTTCGAGACCGATGACGACGGTGAAATCCTCTTCCATTTAAACCGCCTCCTCAAAAGCAAGAGCAGCATTCAGGAGCGACTCTTCGCCGAACATCCTTCCCATCAGCTGTAAGCCGACGGGTAAGCCGTGCGCCGTTTTGCAGGGAACGGATATTGCCGGGATCCCGGCGATGTTTACCGGGACGGTGAGGATGTCGGTCTGATACATTAAGAGGGGGTCAACGGTGAGTTCGCCGATCTTCGGCGCTACGTTGGGCATGGTCGGACCGGCAAGGAGGTCGCAGGTCTTTAAGGCGCGGGCGAAATCTTTCGCGATAAGCTGCTTTGCGTGCTGGGCCTTTACGTAGTATTTTCCATAGTATCCGGCGGATAAGGCGAAGGTCCCCAGGAGGATCCGGCGTTTTACTTCCGGACCGAAGCCGGCTTCACGGACTTTGGTGTAGGCTTCGTGCCAGGGAAGGTTCGTTTCAGGTCCGGGTCCGTATCTGACACCATCGAACCGGTCGAGGTTGGAGCTTGCCTCGCAGGTGCAGGTCACGTAATATGCGGGAAGTGCGTATTTCATGGACGGGAGGGAGATCTCAGTCGTTTTCGCACCAAGTTCTTCGAGTTTCCCGATCGCTTCACGGACGGATGCCGCGACGTCTTTGTCAACACCTTCGGCAAAGTATTCCTTCGGGATGCCGATGATTTTTCCTTTGATGTCGGCAACGACGTTTCCATCGTAGGGTCTGCTGACACTGGTCGAGTCTTTTTTGTCGTGACCGGCAATGACGGAGAAAAGTTTTGCCGCATCACGGACGTTTGCCGCCATCGGACCGATCTGTTCGAATGAGTTTGCGTAGGCGATCAGACCGAAACGGCTGACTCTGCCGTAGGACGGTTTCAGACCGACGATCCCGCACCATGCAGCGGGGCAGCGGATGGAACCTCCTGTGTCGCTTCCAAGAGCCATGGGAACAAGACCCGCGGATACAGCGGCGGCGGAACCTCCTGAACTTCCTCCGGTCACTCTGGTCAGGTCGCGGGGATTCAATGCCGGACCGAAAGCACTGTTTTCGGTGGTGGAACCCATGCCGAATTCATCCATGTTCGTTTTTCCGGCGATGGTCGCACCGGCTGCTTTGAGAAGAGTGATGACGTGTGCATCGTAGGGAGGGATGTATCCTTTGAGTATTTTGGATGCACAGGTCGTTTCGATGTCTTTTGTTGAGATATTGTCTTTTATTGAGACGCGGATGCCTTTGAGGATACCTGCCCCTGTCCCGGGTATTTCGGTCGTGTTGAGATATGCATTGTATTTATCTGTCATCTCAGATCACCTTTGGAGCACGGATATATCCGTCTTCGGGAGCATGAGAGTTTTTGAGGGCGTCTTCCTGAGAGAGGCACGGGGTGATCTCGTCTTCGCGGAAGACATTGACGAGAGGGCGCTCGAGAGATTCTGTTATCTCAAGGGTATCGAGGATGTCAAAATATTCGATGATGGAATTGAACTGTTCGGTGAATTTACCGAGTTCTGGGGATGAAATGCCGATATCTGCCAGTTCGGCTATATGTAAAACTTCACTTTCTTTGACCATGATTCACTATCCTTTAGGAATTTAGTACATTTGTGGTGAGTGTTTATGGGGTTATAAGGGTTGTTACTCAGGCACGGAAAATACGGGGGGTCAATGGCGGATACGGGGCGCTTATGGAGATGCTCGCGGAATAAAGCGCATGAGATATAGATGAGATATAGTATAGTGCGATTTTGCTGATAGCAAAAAAAGAGAGGTGCTGAACCTGATTATATGGTTCTGAAGCACAGGTTGGTATTCATTCTCTTTGCACCGAAGAATTTTTTGCAGAATTCTGCGGCGACGGAGGGGGCATATTCTTTGCAGCTGAAGATGTCGATATATGCTGCGTTGGTGTCGTTTGCGAAGTGGGCAGACAGGAGGGAGGTCTCGATCAACTGGGTCATGGAGTATCCTGCGACTCTGTCGTTTGGACCGAAGTGGATGATCTGCGGTTCGCCGAAGCGGTGCATTTCAATGAGATCAGCCAGTTCGATAACGAACTGGTGAATTTTTTCTGCGTCACGAATCGTTGCAGGGTTGCACTCTTTCAAATCTATTGCGGTGCATAGACCCCAGCAATCGTCTTTCTTAAACTGTGCTATGACCTCTGCATCGGTCATCTGATTTGGATTTGCTGTCATCTGTTTCATAGATAAAGTCCTCCACACGCGGCGTTTTGTATTCTGCGGCCCAATTGAACCGCGTTTACCGCCTCAGACAAAAATAACTGCCTGCGGCTTCATCTATGAGGTTTAGCACCTATGATCCCGGTTTCGGGTCAAGGCTTATTCACTCTACAGCACACGTTGGATAATTATATGTTAACTACGCAGCATTTAAAGATATCCCTTTGCAAAGTCTGCGCAAAATCGTTAGATTTGAGTTTGGATGAGTTAAATTCGTTCAATATGAGATTAAACGCCCATAAATTGCCCAATTCGTGTTTGGGGTGATTAAAACGCGCAGAATCAAAATCGGCTTAATTAAACTCGAATAAAAAAATGACGTCATTTCCGCCGGTGCGCTGTGGTCGAAGGAGGGATTTATGATGCAGATTTTGTACGCCTGAGGAGGGACAGTTTTTCATTTTTCCGGGGGGTGTTTTGGCGGGGAGAAGTGTGCCTTGGTCCGGGTCTTTGGAGGATCCGGTATGAATGATCCGAATTTTCAGGACCCGCACGGGAATTATCCCGGCGAAGTTCGGTTTTTTGTCGAATGATGTTTTTTGGAGGAGGGGAAATACCGGGGAAAGAGGCTGCCTGATGTTACCTGATGCGGGGGGACAAATGAGGGATACGGGGGGAGCCGGCGTGGGAGAGAAGAGAGAGATCGTGCAGATATGAGGTGACCCTTTTCTTAGTTTTTACGGGCGAACACTATGATCACCAGACCAATAATAATGATTATGAATCCGAAGATCATTATGAGACGTCCGGGACCTATGGCTGCTATCTGATCATTTGATGCTATACTGCTTATTGAGTCAAAGATTGTTTGTGCGACCATTGTATCAGTGAAATCTATGCCGGTATAGTTAAAAGTATTTATGGAATTTATTGAGGTGCTTTGTTCTGTCCGCCGGTCACGTCACTCACGGGTGAGCACGTCTTCAAATGAGACCAAAGATGTGTGGACACGGATCCTCTTAAATTTGCGTGTTATCGGTCCACATTTCGCACTGGTCAATAACGATTTTTACCGCATCTTCCATACCTTCCGGGGGGTACTTGTGCTGTTTTAACAGCCGTTTGACAAGTCTCCGCATTCCGGCACGTGCAGTTTCTTTTTTCTGCCAGTCGATCGTCTTGTTCTTTCGTAAAAGTTCGGTCAGTTCTTTGGTGATGGCGACGAGTTCGTCATTTTCATAGAAATCTTTGACCGCTTCAGGTTTTGTCAGAGCGTCGTAAAAGGCAAGCTCCTCCGTGTTGAGTCCGAGTTCTTTGCCCTCTTCACGGGCTTTTGCCATGTCCCGGGCGATATTGAGCAGTTCTTCGATGACCTGCTCGTTGGTGATCATGCCTTTCAGGTAACTATTCATCGCCTCAGAGAGCAGGTCCGAGAATTTTTCCGATTTTACAACGTTGGTCCTCATGTAGACCGAGAGTTGTTCCGTGAGTAATTTTCTGAGCAGTTCGACGGCAAGATTTTTCTCTTTCATGCCGGCGATCTCTGCGAGGAACTTCGGGTCGAATAAGGAGTAACTTTCTCCCACGTCCGAGAAGAGATTGACCACTCCGTCGCTTTGGATGCTCTGTTTTAAGAGTTCATTTATCTGGTCGTTGATTTCTTTGAGAGAGAGTTTGCCTTTTCCTTCTACACGGGTCAGGAGTGTTCTGACTGCTTCGAAGTATGCTGCTTCGAACCGCTGTTCCTGGTTTAACAAACTCCGGCAAAGGGAGAGAGCGTTACGGAGATATAATGATTCTTTTATGAAGGCTTTTTTGATTTCTTCTTTTGCCGGGGCGGAGAGGAAGTTGACACCTCCGCTGATGAATTTTGCCCGCTGGAGGTCGGAACCTGATGCAAAACCCGAGTAGTCATATCCGTGAAGTAATGACTGACAGACGTCGAGTTTTTCGCGGAATTTGGGCAGGGCGGTTTTTCCGATATCAGGGTTTCCGTATTTTTTCCGGTCACGGCTGGTGTAATCGTGCATTGCTTTTTTGAGGGCAGAGGCGATTCCGACATAATCTACGATGAGCCCGCCTTCTTTGTCAGCATAAACCCGGTTTACCCGGGCTATCGCCTGCATAAGGTTATGACCGCTCATGGGTTTGTAGATATACATGGTCGCAAGAGACGGGACGTCAAATCCTGTGAGCCACATGTCTACAACGATGGCAATTTTCAGGGGGTCGTTGTTGTCTTTGAACCTGACCGCCATCAGTTCTTTGCGGGTTTTGTTGCCCACGATCTGTTTCCAGTCTTCCGGATCGTTGTTGTCGGAGGTCATGACAACACCGATCTTTTCCGTCCAGTCAGGGCGTATTTCAAGGATACGCCGGTAAATTTTCATGGCGATGTCACGGGAGTATGCGACGATCATGGCTTTTCCGGTGAGTTCGAACTGCCGGTATTTTTCGTAGTGTGTCACGATGTCTTCGCAGAGGGCATCGATGGTCTGCGGAGCTCCGAGAATACTTTCGAGACGACCGAGTTGTCTTTTACTTTTTTCTACGATGTATTCCTCGGTTTGTTCTGCGACACGGTCGTATTCTTCATCGAGAAGTTTTAGGATCTCGTCATTTAATTTGAGTGAGACGACTCTGCTTTCGTAGTAGATGGGGCGGGTCGCTCCGTCTTCTACGGACTGGGTCATGTCGTAGATGTCGATGTATTCGCCGAAGATTTCACGGGTGCTTCGGTCGGCGGTTGATATCGGGGTCCCGGTGAAGCCGATGTAGGTGGCATTTGGGAGGCTGTCACGGATCTTTCGTGCTGTGCCGACGGATATTTTTCCGGTTTTTTCGTTGATTTTTTCTTCGAGTCCGTACTGACCGCGGTGAGCTTCGTCTGCCATGACGATGATGTTCCGGCGTTCGGAGAGGGGGGTGTCCGATTCTTCGAACTTCTGCATGGTGGTGAAGATGATTCCGTTTGCCTGACGATCGAGGAGGAGTTTTCTGAGGTCTTCTCTGCTGTCTGCCTGTTCGGGAGTTTGTCTGAGGAATTCGGCACAGTTGGAGAACTGGGTGTAGAGCTGTTTGTCGAGGTCGTTTCGGTCGGTGATGACGACGATGGTCGGGCTGTTTAAGGTGTGCTGAAGGTTTTTCGCGTAGAAAACCATGGATAGGGATTTTCCGCTTCCCTGGGTGTGCCAGAAGACGCCGCCTTTTCCATTGGTGAATGTTCCGATTTTGGTGGATTCTATGGCCCGTTTAACGCCGAAATACTGGTGATAGCCGGCAAGGATCTTTCTGTCTTCGGGGGTTTCTTTTGAATAGCATATGAAATATTTGAGGATGTCGAGGAACCGGCTTTTTTCGAACATTCCTTCGAAGAGGACGTCGAATGCGGCAAATTCGGTATTTTCATAGCTGCCGTCGACGGTTTTCCATTCCATGTACCGGTCTTCTTTTGAGGTGAGTGTGCCGGCTTTTGAAACGGCATGGTCACTCATGACACAGAATGCGTTGTAGATGAAGAGGGAGGGGATGTCATGCATGTAGTTTCGAAGCTGCCGGTATGCTTCGGATACGTCGGTTTCTTCACGGGAGGGGGATTTGAGTTCGATGACGACGAGGGGGAATCCGTTTACGAAGATGACGATGTCGGGGCGTTTTTCGACTTCATCTACAATGGTCCACTGGTTGATGATATGGAATCTGTTGTTGTTGATATTGGTATAATCGATGAGATAGACGATGGTCGATTGGTCTTCTTTTCCATTGTAGTATTTGACCTGTACACCGTTTTGGAGGTAGTCGGTGAAGAGGGAGTTTTTCTGAATAAGGGTCCCGACCGGTATATTTTTTATTGTATAGAGGGCTTCTTCGAGAGCGGCACGCGGTACGTTGGGATTTATTCTTTCAAGGGCCGGGAGGATCTGGTCTTCGAAGAGGGGGGTATGGTAGTCCCGTATGATGTCAGGTCCGTATTTGTGGGTGTATCCGAGATGATCCCGGAAGAGTTCTATGATGGAGTATTCAAAGTCGTTTTCGGTGAATGTCATGGGTTTTTTTCTCCTGTCAGGGAATATTTTGGAGAATTCGTTAAATATGATATTGTTGGCGGGAGGAGGGAAAAGGGTTACGGGGGAGATAGATAAAAAAAAGTTATGCAGTGATCGGCTGGGTGATCAACTCGAGGTTGTCGTATGATACCACATTCATGCCAAAAGTATCGCAAATGTTCCTGACCTTTTTGCCGACGATTATCCCTGGTTTTGTAACGACAAAGAGTGAGATGATGCGTGTATCTTTTATGTCGGTCCATTTGAAGGCGAGAGCCTGAGCCTGTTGGAGAGTGAAGCTGTTGTACGGCTGGAGGATTTTTTCCGGGTCTTTTCCGTCGGGTGAGGCGGCGATGACGATGTCAAAGGGGTGTTCTAATCCAGATTTACCAACGATTTCTATTTTTTCAATGTACCTGACATTGAGTTTTTTCAGCCTTTGTTTGACATCTTCGATGAAGAGCTGGCCTACATTCTGTTTGGATGTGTAGGCTAGGTCATTTACGGCAAGTATTGCCTGGATGAGGTTGTGTTTTTTTTGCGGAAAATTTTCCCGGGATGTACGAACGGTGAGTTCGTTTTCTTCTTCAAGCTTAACACCAAATCCGCGTAATGTTTCATGGAGGAGAGCGATGCGTTTTTCTGTGTCTATCGGACATCCGCAGGCTTGAAGATCATTGATGATGTATCCTCCGTCTGTGAGGAGATAGTCGTTTTCTGAAAGTTCTTTGAGATATATTTGGATGTAGTCATTGTGACGGTCTAAGAATGGCGTGGTTATTTCTTCATATTCGCTTATGGTTCTGACAGAGATTTGTTCCTCCATCCAGTCTGCATAGGAATGAATGAGGGTTTGGACCTCAGCTACCATTGATCAGCGCCTCTTATGATGGTTGGTTTTATGGTGATATTGCAGTATGTCATGAATTCCTGAAGGGTTGTCCATGGATCAGTAGGGTCTGTGAAGATGTCAGTGTTGATAGGTCTGGCAAATTTATCTGCATATCCTTCTTTGTAGATATGAATGTGCGGTCCGATGATGAGTTCGTCATCCGGGTTTCTATGAACAACATTTCCCAGATCAAGTCTTGCCAGAATGATGTTGGTCGTTTTTTCTCTGAGCTGGTCGGAGGTTTTATAGAAGTTAAATTTTCCGGGCTGGATGGTGAGTTTGAACTGTTCTTTTTTGTCCAGTGAGGTGAGGAGGACTTCCAGGAAGTTGCCGGCATCCGGGTAGGTGTTCTGATCATCGTTTACGCGCTGTTTTTGCAATTGGAGGAGTCGTTCTGCTTCAGCCTGGGGGATGATGTTGTCCTCGTTGAGGCAGGGTTCATTGACCGTGGAGGAAACCGGCTCTTCAATAACATACGCAGCGTTTTGTTCAGACATTATTCTATGTATAATTGTTTTGCTCATTCATTAGATTTTCTCTGAGGATCAGGTTTTAGATGGGGCGTCGGTGTGGGAGGGGAGGGGGTGAGTGAGCCGGTTAATTATGCAGCATATTTTTCCGGGGCTAGCCGGCAGGATGTCAATCAGGTAACAGGGAATGGATAAAAACAGCTGAGATGTTAGGTAGATTGTAATTTGGACTGAACAAGATCGCGGTACATTTCCAAAGTAAAGGTGCATTCGATATATTTCATCAGGTCTTCTTTTTTATCGAATTTCATCTGTATGGTCATTTTTGCGAGAAGGCTGTCTGATATGTCGCCGTTTCCTCCGTGACTTACTTTGGTATGTATTCTGTCATCGATTTGTCCGCTGGAGGTCTGATACCGGTAAAAAACATGGTTGCCTTCTCTCATTTCAATGAATCCTTTTTTAAGAGCTGCTGAGGCAAAGTGTCTTTTCTTTGCAGGCATTTATTCTGCCTCATATTTCTCTTTGATGTGCGCCAGTGCGGATGTGAAATCGAGGTGTTTCTGAAGTTTTTTCTTTATGATTAGGGATTCTTTTGTATGTTTTTCATCCGGATAAGTGGTGAAACTCAGAAGATGCCCTTCGATTTCTTCTACGAGTGAGGAGATGGTTTTTTGATAGTTTTCCCCGTATCCATAGAGTGCCATTTCTTCATTTACCATTCCCCAGAGATTATCTTCTTTGTTGTATGATGTCTGGAATTGGATGGGTTCCAGGAGAGGATATTCGCCAATTCTGGTGAGTTCTTCGGTTTTATATTCCATAATGCTGCTGACGGATTCGAGTCTGTAACTTTTCTGGGTTCGAACTACATTTCCCGTTACACTGACCCATTTATGAATGAGGGATTGGATGGTGTCTTCGTCTTTTGGGTCGAAGTAGCATCTGATATTATTGCTGTTTTTGGTTTTTAGCGTGAAGAAATGCTGTCCCTTTTCTCCATGGAAGCCAACGATGATTCCCTGACGCGTCATTTCTCCTGTCGCTCCATACTCAAAGAGCATGTCGTTAAGCTGCTCTACGCTGTGTTTTGCTACACTGCAGCCTTCCAGGGGTTGTGCCGCGGCGGTTTTTATGTGTACCGGCGAGTCGGATTGTGAGAGGGAGCGGAGACTTTTCAGAACACCGATTCTTGCTGAGGGGTCAGTTACTTCTTCTTCAAGCTGCGATTGAAAGAGGTCCGGGGTAAGGGAGAGTGTGTTTATGAGCCGCTCGAGAGTTCCCGTGACCGTCAGGTAGGGGCTGGGTTCATCGTCGGCAAGACGGGGGGCATAGGTCAGTGGTCCTGCGGGGAAGGCAACACTGCCCGGCAGTATTTTGTCTATGTAGAGCCGGCAGTCTTCTTTTTTGTAGTCTTTTCCATATTTGGACTGTCCGATGTTGTCGTATGCACGCTGAATGTCGATGAGTAACTGGGCTAACGTCATACCTTCTATCTTATGGTTTTTGACGGTTGGTCCGTCTTTGACCATTATCCAGGTTTTCAGGTTTTCGTTATTGCCCGACATTATGCTGATTATATGTGTTTTATAAAATCATTAGATTATCGTTGATGATCAAGTTGTGGGGAATTACTATCTTATTATAACTCAACCTTCCCATTCGATTTATAATTCGTTTTTGTTACTTTTGAGAATAGATAACTATCATCCAAGAGGTCCAATATTTCTTCAGCGTGTTTTTTATCATATTTGATCATCCCATTTACCAATTTCACATCGCTATTATTCTTGACAAGAATTTCCGATAATTCCCGCATGTCTATTTT
>CAYSRP010000008.1:0-23410 GCA_964433475.1 uncultured Methanomicrobiales archaeon | reverse complement strand
GCTGAAACAACCGGAGATATTCTATCATCACTTTTACCGGCAGATTTGAAGATATTGGGAAAGATTATGCCCGTTTCACAGTGATCATCACATCATCGACCATGATAACATCGACCGCCTCACCGGAAACTGAGTAGATGTAGGATGTGGTCCATGCATTCTCCGGAACCGGGACCTCTTCCCCGTCGATAACGACAGATGACGGAGGCGTAATCTTATCAGAATCCGATAAGGCTTTCACAGCTTCCATAAATGCACCGGCTTTCTTGCGAAGGGTCTTTCCAACAACTCCTTTATTGAATACAACCTCGCCGACCATCTTATCAAGAGCAGGCTCCTCAGCTTTCCAGGTGACCCTGGCATTGATCGTCCGGCCGAGATCGCCCGAGTCATCGATCGCACGGGACGGCGTATAGATCGTAACGTCTCCGAGCGGAGCGTTAAGGGCAAGACCTGCGTCATGTTTGTATTTACGGAGATCCCCGACGATCTTTACGACCAGGTCACCGTCACGCAGAGCATCCTCATCCACATAGGAGAACGTGGTCCACGGGTGGTCGATGATCCGCTTTCCGCCGGATAAGTGGTGATAGCATTCCTGAGCAAAGAACGGAATATACGGTGAAAGCATCGTACAGAGTGAGTCAAGTGTCGTTTTCAGCGTATAGATCGCACCGGCACGTAACGGGTCTTCACTGTAAAGTCTGCCTTTCACAAACTCAAGATATTCATCAGCCATCACATCCCATGCAAATTCACGGATCGCCTTCAGACCCTTATCAAATAAGTATGCCTCCATTGATTCGGTGACTTCTGTTACGGTCTTGGAAAGGTTGGCGAGCATCCACCTGTCGATAAGCGTGGACGGAGCATCCGTCTCCGGGACCGGCGACTCTTTTTGGATCTGCATCAGGGAGAATCTGACAATGTTCCACATCTTCGTCTGGAATCTGGATGCGGCAACCACATCGTTCCAGTTGAAGAGAATATCCTGACCAGTAGATGAACCTGCTGCTGCCCACTGCCTGAGGGCATCCACACCGTACGGACCCATAACGTCTTCCGGACCGATCACGTTACCGCGTGATTTGGACATCTTGAAACCATCCTCTCCCAGAACCATTCCGTTGATAAGGATACCATCCCACGGCTTTTCTCCGAGGAGAGCCATGCTTCTGAGGATCGTGTAAAATGCCCAGGTCCGGATGATATCATGACCCTGCGGGCGGATCTGTGCAGGGAAATACGGCGGCATCCCGTTTCCATCCCATCCGGTAACGTGAAGGTCAGTGATTGAGGAGTCCATCCATGTGTCGAGAACATCCTTCTCTCCGGTGAATTCGGTCCCTCCGCATTTCGGGCAGGCATGTTTCGGCTTTTCCATGGTCGGGTCGACCGGGAGATCAGCCTCGTCTGGGAGGATCAGCTCACCGCATTTATCACAGAACCAGACCGGGATCGGGGTCGCAAAGATCCTCTGACGGGAAATACACCAGTCCCATTCCATCTGACCTGCCCAGTTTTCCAGACGCTGGAGCATATGTTCCGGATACCATTTGATCTCTCTGGCAGCTTTGACGATTTCGTCGCCGTTGACCTTCACGAACCACTGTTTCTCCGAAAGGATCTCAATGGGGGTCTTGCATCTCCAGCATCCTCCAACTCTCTGCTGAATCTTCTTCTGGGATTTGAGGATGCCAAGCTCCTTCATATCGGCAAGAATCGCTTCACGGCAGTCTTTTGAGGTCATGCCCTCATATTTTCCGCAGATGGCAGTCATCGTGCCTTTGGTGGTTAGTGCTTTTCTGAGTTCCAGATGATGTTTCTTCCACCAGAACACATCGGTCTTGTCGCCAAACGTACATATCATGACGGCGCCGGACCCAAACGTCATATCCACGGCATCATCTGAAATAACAGTGACCTCGTGACCGAAGATCGGAACTTTGAGCGTTTTTCCTACGAGAGATTTGTAACGCTCATCATCCGGATGGACCGCAACTCCCACACAGGCTGCAAGAAGTTCCGGGCGGGTCGTCGCGATCTCGAGTCCGTCGAAATCGAAGTAGTTGAGGAGGGTCTCGCCATCATAATAGGATACTTCAGCGAAGGCGATTGCGGTTTCACAGCGTGTACAATAGTTGACCGGATGTTCATCCTGATAAATGTAGCCTGCCTTGAGCATACGCAAAAAGGACAACTGGGTCTTTGCATAATAATAAGGCTGCATCGTGATGTATTCATTACTCCAATCAATGGAGAATCCCATGGTCCGGAGACTCTGCCGCATCTTGCCGATGTTTTCCACTGTGAGATCACGGCACATTTTGCGGAACTCTTCACGGGAAACATCGTTTTTCGTGATGTGGTGGGTCTCTTCGACTTTTACCTCGGTCGGAAGTCCGTGACAATCCCAGCCCTGCGGGAACATGACATTATAACCCGTCATGCGTTTGTACCGGGCGATGATATCCATATATACCCAGTTAAGAGCGTGCCCGATGTGGAGTTTTCCAGTCGGATACGGCGGAGGAGTATCTATTACGTATTGAGGTTTTTTTGAGTCTTTATCGAAGTAAAAGTCGCTGTCGTCCCACTGGTCAAGCCAGCGTTTTTCGACAGAGGCAAAGTCGTAGGTCTTTGGAAGTTCCTCGGTCAACATGTGCGATACTTTTTGTTTTTTATTCCCATTTAATCCTCCTATACCCGATGGCTTATTCATCGGATGTACGGAGTTTGCGTGATACTGCCGGACGGTCAAGCCGGTTATGCTGGATAAAGTCCGCAAGTTCCGCGAGTTCCATGTATTCGGTAACGAGTTTGTTGTAGGAAGAGAGAGATTTATTCAGACGCTCGACATTTTTGTTGTGAACGAGCCTGAGTGATTCATACTCACCGGTCTTTCCTTCGGCAAGAAGGACCGGAAGTGTATCTCTGGACAAAATGAGTTCCTCCTTCAGCAAGTTCAGTTTTTCCTGCCTGCGGAGGATCTCACGCGTGAGTGTTCCGTTTTCGGATAGTTTTTCGTTCAGCGTCGTCAGTGTCGAGAAGATTTTTGCAACTTCTCTCACGCATCCATACTGTTTTGTTCCGTGACCGATCAAAAAGACCTTCGGTCTGGAGGTCGTGTCCGCATACTCTCCTGCAGGATGCCCAATATATGATATCACCGTTGTTTCGATCACGACCTGCCCGCATCCGGCAAAATCATATCCTGCAGGTGCCGGCAGACCAACGGTCAGGTGATTTTCCTTTGCAAACTGAAGGATGGATACGGCATATCCCTCGTGAGAGAGGAGACCGGCAAGAAGAAGCGATTTGTCGCTGCATATCCCGACCCCTTCAACAATTGTTTCCACAGGAAAACGGGGAACTATTTCTATTGAAGAAAGTTTGTTTACATCATAGGGCAATGACTGAACATAGGCGGTGATAAGTTCAAGATATTCATCGTCATTCAGATTCAGTTCTCCCCTGATCTTCCTGAACTGTGTTAACAGGAGTTGATACACTTTGGTCTGCGACGGATCAAGAGCAAAGGCTTTGTAGTATCCTGCAAGCCATGCATCCTGTATCCCCGCCGGCACATGAGCAGATTTTCCCGAGAGTTTTGCACCCTCATAAAGTGAGAGAGGAACCTCTAGGGTGAATGTATAATTCAGATGACGGTAGGGAAACATGATCTTTGTACAGACTGCTCCGGACTGCCCCGTCGGAACGATCGACGGATAGGTAACATATTTTTCCAGACCGCGCTTTGCCATGTTCCTACACTATTTGGTGCGGTATGAGAAAAACCGGACGGAGAGATAAGATGGATTTTGATTTTTATCCGGGATCATCCCCGGATCTGCCTGAAAGATCCAGAAGAGAAAAAGAATAGGACATCAGAACCTCGCATCATCATAACCTTACGGTTCAGCGGGGGTAACTTTCATCATCTGTCCGATTAACTATAGTATGATTCATCACTATCATTAATTCTTTTGCAAACCATACAATACCAATAAGCGTTGCTTATGACAGATAAGAGAACAATTACGATCGGAGTAAATATTAATCTGGGCAACTACGAGAATCTGAGAGTTGAAGTTTCCGATATAGCAGAAGATGGATCCGCAGTCAGAGACCTCGCGAAATTTCTCGGAGATGCCCTTGACGGATTCGGCACGAACAATGCAACCACAAAAGCCGCTATCGACAAATACAAAGAACGGGTCCTTGATGAATACGCGCCGGAAAAAGAACAGGAACCTGCATATGAACCGGTGATCATACCCTCCTTTGAACAGGATGATGAAGACGAACATATCGATGAACCCGACATTCTTCTGCCGGAATACGATGATGAACCGGAAATCCCGGAACCGGTCTTTGCTCCGCCGCCAAAACCGGAAATAAAAACCGAAGTTCCAAAACCTGCCCCGATACCTGTTTTGGCACCTGCCCCTGACGGAGAATTCGTCTGCGAAAAATGCGGGGCTGCAGTATCCAAAGTCCAGAGAGATGTTTCAAATCTCTTCATGGGGAAGACACTCTGTAAAAACTGCATGAAATGAGGAAAAAATGAAAAAGAATCTGCTAATGTGGGACCAGACCCTTTTCAGGGATATAGAAGTCTTTGATATAAATTATGTCCCCGAGCAGTTCGATTACCGGGATGAACAGATCGAACGACTGGCTTTTGCCGTTAAACCCGCCCTTATCGGAGGGAAGATCCTCAATACCATTTGCCGGGGAATACCCGGAACCGGAAAAACCACCTCTGTCAAAAAATTCTTTGATGAAGTCGAAGAGGGATCAAAGAAAATAATCCCCATCCATATCAACTGTCAGATCGACAGTTCTGAGTTCGCGATTTTTTCCAGACTTTATACAAAACTCACAAAAAACAGTCAGCCGTCGTCTGGAACGGCGTTTAAAGCTCTCATTGATATGATTGCAAAATACATCGAGAAGGAGGGGATCATCCCGCTTATCTGTCTTGATGATGCGAATTACCTTATCTACAACCGGGAGTTCAACAATGTTCTTTATGCATTACTTCGTATCCATGAGGTTTACGAGAAAGTCGATATCGGTGTTATTGTTGTGATCAGTGACCCGGACATTCTTCTTGAAGATGTAATTGATTCGCGGGTTGCTTCGGTTTTCAGATATGAAACGATAAACTTTGAACCGTATTCTGCTTCGGAAGTTGCGGGAATCCTGGCGCAGCGGGTGAACCAGGGTCTGTATCCAAACGTTCTCCCGTCCGATTTTCTGGATCTCATTGTTGACCGGACGATGAGATGCGGCGATGTGCGTATCGGCCTTGATTTGATCAAACGTTCAGTGATGGAAGCGGAATCTGATGCAAGACGTGATGTAACGAAAGACGATCTGCATAAAGCGTTCACGGCATCCCGCGACATGCATCTGTCCGAAGCCATCAAATCGCTCGCAACAGATGAACAACAGGTCCTTAGACAAATCGTGAAGATGACGGAACAAGACAAACTGATCACGACCGGGGACGTCAGAAGAGCCATGCCTGACAAGGCACCGAAGCTCACGCGATTCAACGAGATCATGGAAAAACTCGATAATCTCCGGCTGATTTCTATGGGATACGCAAATAAAGGCGAAGGAAGAAGACGCTACGTCAACCTGAGACATGACAAAGAGCGGGTGAACAAACTCCTCCTGAAAAATCAGCGTTGAAAAACGCGTGACTCATAACTCTTATCTATTTGTCAATCCCATAATTGATTCATATTCCTAAGGGGGATTTATTTTGGTAAGTGTAAATGAACTTGGACTTGATCTCTTCGAAGAACTCGTAGAGAATGCAGATCTCTTTAATGTTGCATACCATGAACTCGACAACGGATCACGTGTTGTCGACTGCGGTGTGAGTGTTCCCGGCGGCTATGGAGCAGGTGACTACTTTACCCGTATCTGTATGGGCGGCCTGGGAGACATCGCCTTCCGTCAGGGCATGGTCGGGAACTTCCCGATGACCTTTATCGACGTGAACACCGATTTCCCGGCAATTTCCTGCCTTGGTGCACAGAAAGCCGGCTGGACGGTCAAAGTCGACAATTTCTTTGCAATGGGATCCGGACCCGCACGTGCCCTGTCTCTTCAGCCGAAGCACACGTATGAAGTCATCGACTACGAAGATGAATCCGACTGTGCAGTGATCTGTCTTGAAGCAGACCGCATTCCAAACGGAGCGGTCATGGAAATGATCGCAGAGAAGTGTAAGGTCGATGTTGGAAATGTCTGTGCTCTTGTAGCACCGACTTCGTCTATTGTAGGTTCGATCCAGGTCGCAGGACGTTGTGTCGAGACCGCAGTATACAAGCTGAATGAACTCGGCTTTGACACGAGAAAGATCATAGCGGCAGCAGGTACTGCGCCTATTGCACCGGTCCGCGGCTCAAAGCTCGCGATGGGTGTCACGAACGATGCAACGATCTATCACGGACAGATCAACATGACGATGAATGCACCGGAAATCGTTGACTATCTCGAGAAGATCCCGAGCTGCTCATCCAATGGATACGGCAAGCCGTTCAACGAGATCTTCAAGGAAGCAGGCTACGATTTCTATAAGATCGATAAGAGTCTGTTCTCTCCGGCTGAAGTTGTCATCAACGAGGTTTCAACAGGTAATGTTTACCATGTCGGAAAAATCGACCCAGCTGTGACACTGAAGTCGTTCGGTCTCGCATAAATCAGGGGATCTTCCCCATTCTTTTTCCGCAGGATTAATTACGGTATAGAGAGTATTTAGTAAGGTAATTTGGACTCGTGGTCTAGGTGGTTATGACGTCGCCCTTACATGGCGGAGGTCAGGGGTTCGAATCCCTTCGGGTCCACTCGTTTTTTAATTGTTTTATAATCATTCAGACAATTTGCTAAGTCAATAGATAAAGAGGGGCGGGAGCGTTTCGCCATTCACCGACCTGCTTCGCATGAGTCTTCTCAACAAAAAATATTCACGTCGGTTTCCCACATCCAGAACCATGATCACGATCCTACCGCATAACAAGAATTTGGATACTGAAAATACCAATACCGCGTTTCGAATCCATCGAAAATGCCAAGTATTATCCCCTTATTCTGAATAAACTGGTTATGCAAAATAACGTCCCTCTCTTTGAGCTTGAAAACCGCATGGATCGGTTTCACGCACACATGGACTGCAAAAATCCAAACTGGCAATATACAGCAATTTTCGGTAAGGTGAATCTCTACTACTTCACCGGCACGATGCAGGACGGCGTGCTTTTGATCCCCCGCGACGAAGATGCCGTATTCTGGGTGAGAAACAGTTATTCGCGTGCTCTTGATGAATCCAACTTCAAAGATATACGACCGATGGGAAGTTTCCGCGATGCTGCGGGAGGATCGACCATCACGAGTGAAACCGTTTACACAGAAACGGAACTCATCTCCTACGCACACCTGCAGAGATTTTTAAAATATTTCCCGTTCAAAAATATCGTTTCAGTTGATAAAACAATTGCAGATCTCAGATCGGTAAAGAGTGAGTATGAGCTTGGGTTCATGAAAAAATCAGGACAGATCCATCGTCATGTGAAAGAGGATCTGGTTCCCGATATGCTCAGAGAGGGGATGACCGAAGCGGAGTTCGGAACAGACCTTTACAAGGTTTTTGTTGAGGAAGGTCATCAGGGAATCGTACGATTCGGGATGTTTGATACAGAAATGATGATGGGTCATATCGGATTTGGCGAGAGTTCGTTATATCCGTCATATTTCAATGGTGCAAGCGGGAACAGGGGTATCGGTCCTTACGCTCCGGTGCTCGGAAGTACGGATAGGAAGCTGAAGTCCGGCGATCTGGTGTATCTGGATGTGGGGTGCGGCTATCATGGGTATCAGACGGATAAGACGATGACATATATGTTTGGGAAGAAACAGCCGCAGGAGGTGATGGATATGCATTATAGATGTGTTGATATCCAGAATGATATAGCATCGATGCTGAGACCGGGGGGAATCCCGTCGGTGATCTATCAGACGATAATGGATGACCTTGATGAGGATTTCAAACGGAATTTTATGGGATATAAAGAACGTCGGGTCAAATTCCTCGGTCACGGGATCGGTCTGCTGATCGACGAGATGCCGGTCATCGCAAAAGGATTCGATGATCCGCTTGTTGAGAATATGACCCTCGCGATCGAGCCGAAAAAGGGAATTAAAGATGTAGGGATGGTCGGAATCGAGAATACATTTGTCGTGACGCAGCACGGCGGAGAGTGTATCACCGGAGATAATACGGGTATGATCCCGGTATATTGAGACGAATGGACGGGGTGAAAAACCTGAGGATCTTCTCTGTACGTTACCCGCAACTGTGTTTCTCAGCGACTCTATCAAGGAGGTTAGATCCCCCTCGGTTATATTCGTGCAGATGTGATTTTTTATCGTAGGTCAGAGTAATACCGGGTGAATTCAGAATTCATCCAGACCAGTATCCTCAAATATTTTAATCATCCCCCATATCTAAGAAATAGTATCTGTTCTCTTCATTCTCCCATGATAAAAATCAGGTAGAGACAGAGATCTATCGATATTGAACTCAATTTTGAGAAATACTTCGACGAAGGGGAATCACAGCAGCGATTCTATTTTTCTCCCATAGCCAAAAACCAGCAAAGAAATCAGGCAGATCCGAATATTGTGTAACCCACATACGAGTAACTACTCAAAATAAACAAAATTATATAGAATCGAATCGCATAGATAACCAGGGAAGTCCAATAGCATGTTCACCGGAATCGTCGAAGAAATCGGAGAAGTAACCAACATCAAAAAAAGTCCGAAATCATCCGTACTTACCATCCAAGGAGACAAAATCTTCGACGACCTCAAACTTGGAGACAGCGTTGCGGTAAACGGCGTCTGTCTAACCGTAAGCAGCCTGGAAAAACAGAGTTTCAATGCTGATACCACGAGCGAAACTCTGGACCGGACCTCACTTGGAATGCTGAAAACCGGAAGCAGCGTCAACCTTGAACGGGCAATGTCCGCAAACGGACGTTTCGGAGGACACATCGTTACCGGGCATATCGACGGAACAGGGATCATTGCCGGGATCCGCCGGGATGAAAGAACCGTCTGGATCACCTTTAGTGCGGAGCCCGCGATCCTGAAATACATCATCGAAAAAGGTTCGATCACCGTTGACGGGATCAGTCTCACCGTTGCTTCTCTCCAGCCCGGCGCATTCAGCGTTGCCGTAATTCCCCATACAGAAAAATCAACGACCCTTCTGACGAAAAGCAAAGGGGAAAAAGTAAATCTGGAATGCGACATACTCGGGAAATACGTTGAACGGTTTGTAAACAGGAATGAACCGAAAAAGTGTGTGATCACCGAAAAATATCTGGCAGAGTCCGGATTCTAGAAAAGGGGAAATACGATGTTTACATTTAACTCAATTGAAGAATCTCTCGATGCCCTCAAAAACGGGGAAATAATCATCGTCACCGACGATGAAAAACGGGAAAATGAAGGTGACTTCATCTGTGCCGCAGAATTTGCCACAACAGAAAATGTCAACTTCATGGCAAAGTACGGCAGAGGACTCATCTGCATGCCCATGAGCCGTCAGCTCGCTGAAAAACTCAGCCTTCCCCCTATGGTAGAGAAAAATACCGACAATCACGAAACTGCATTCACGGTTTCCATCGATCATGTCGATACCACCACAGGGATATCGGCAGTCGAACGCTCAATCACTGCCCGCAAATGCGTCATGGAAGGGGCAAAACCGGAAGACTTCAGACGACCCGGGCATATGTTTCCTCTGGTCGCAAAAGACAACGGCGTCTTTGAACGGGACGGGCACACCGAAGCAACCGTTGACCTCATGCGGCTCGCTGGTCTCAAAGAGGCAGGTCTCTGCTGTGAGATCATGCGTGACGACGGCGAGATGATGCGGACACAAGACCTCATCCGGGCGGCACAAAAGTATCATCTGACATTTATCACCATCAGGGATCTGCAAGCCTACCGGACAAAGCACGAAGCACCTGCCTTAGTTGTTGAGCAAAAAAGAATGAGTCCGATCCAGGACTATTAAGGAGAAAGTATGAAAGTATACGAAGGAAATCTGGTTTCAAAAAATATAAAAATCGGCATCGTTGCAGCAAGATTCAATGAATTCATTACAACCAAATTACTCGGGGGAGCTCTTGACGGACTCAAAAGACATGACGTTCGTGAAGATGACATTGAGATTGCCTGGGTGCCCGGGGCTTTCGAGATCCCGCTGATCGCAGAAAAAATGGCAGAGTCCAAAAAATACGATGCGGTCATCTGTCTCGGAGCAGTCATCCGAGGCTCAACCGATCACTATGAATATGTCTGTAACGAGGTCACGAAAGGAATCGCCTCGGTCGGGCTCAGATCAGGGATCCCCGTGATGTTTGGTGTTTTGACCACGGATAATCTGGAACAGGCGATCGAACGTGCCGGATCAAAAGTTGGAAACAAAGGATTCGATGCGGCAGTTGGTGCGATCGAAATGGTGAATGTTATCAGAGAACTGAAAAAATAAAAGAATAATTATTTTTCAAAATAGTTTACCTGGGAAAAACAGTGCTCGGCACGTTCTTTTTCCCCGAGAGCTAAGAGGACAGTGCCTTTTCTCTCCCAAAGCTGCGGATCGTCCGGCGTTATCTCGATACTGCACTCAAAAGCGACCAGGGCTTTTTTATATTCATTCACGGCAGCATAAGCAAGACCCAGATCCATCCAGTAATCGGCCTCGTGGGGATTCAGATGTGCTGCACGCTCGAATGCTACGATCGCAGCCTCGATATCGCCCTGTTTGAAAAGAACCACACCTTTCCCGCACCAGATAGCGGCACACTTCGGGTCAAGTTCAAGGGCACGACGGATACAGCGAAGGGAATCGTCCGCGGCATCACCGATCTCGTGCAGAACGAGCCCTAACTCAGACCAGCAGACCGCATTGTAAGGATCGAGCGTTACCGCCCGTTCAAAACATAATTGTGCCTGACGAAAATTTTTCGCGTCACGTTCGTGTTCACCGGCAGAAAACCAGTAACCTGCATCTTCAGTCTGGGTCGGATCGCTCATGCGTATATTCAAAATAGGTCTTTGAGATATTAAAATATTCTAAAATAAAGTGAAATGATACAGACTGGCTAAATTTTATTTCAGAAAGCAAAAGAAAAGAAAAGAAAAAATAAGTTTAGTCCCTGCGGACTAATGCGGCTATACCAATTACGGCAAGAAGACCAATCAATGCAAGACCCATCGGAGATGAAGGAGTCGCACTCAGAGGTACATTTACTGTAATGGTCTCACCTTTTGCCGGCATAGAGACCGATGCATTTGCAGTCTGATATCCTGTTGCTGAAACGGAAACAGTGTTGATCGGCGTAGCCGTGGTGTAAACGGCAAAGTCAACTTTACCATTGGAGATAGTTCCGGTGTAAGCTACGGATCCCGAAATGGAGATAAGCTGAACGGTTGCACCTTCAACATTGCTGGTAACACTGATGACTCCGCGGTCTCCACCAACAGATGGTGAAGAGGAGACAAGAGTCATGGAGATCGTTTCGGTCTGACCTTTTTCAGGAACAGTTACGGTAGCAGCCTGGGTCGTCCAACCAGCTGCGGAAACAACGACTGAATTGATCGGGGTCCCGGTCGTGTAGACTGCGAACTCGATCTGACCATCCGCGTCAGTATATCCGGAGTAAGCGACATCACCGGAAATCGACATGACCTGAACGGTTGCGCCAATAATGTTCGTGTTGACCTGGAGGAATCCACGGTCGCCGCCGATCGGTTTTGCTTCAAGAGATACTGTTACAGAAGTCGTCTCACCGGATGCAGGCATGCTTACCGATTGACTTGCAGTGTAGTAACCATCTGCAGATACAAGAACTGAACTGATCGGGGTAGCAGTTGTGTAAACGTAGAATTCTGCAGCACCATTCGTAATGGTCTTGGTTTCGGAAACGTCACCGTTGATAGTAATCAGGGAAACAGAGGCCCCGTCAACAGCACAGTTTACCTGAATGACACCCTTGTCACCGCCAACTGTGTCGGCTGACACAGCCCCGGCAAAGAGACAGAGTACAATCAGGGCAATAAACAAATAGACAATTTTTTTCATGATATCACTTCATGTTAATCAGAATTGGTTCTGATACTATAGAATATCATCCTATGGTATGTAATGCTTTTGGAAAAAAGATATAATAAAAAATCAGATAATATAAATCTATTCTGATTTCCCGACCCCGCCATTTTTGGGAATACAGAGTTTATGATGACGGGTCTCTGACTGAAATTCCTCAATGTGGACATCCACATTGTAAACATCCTTGATCAGTTTCGCATCCAGAACATCATCAGGACAGCCATCTGCGATCACTTTTCCTCCCTGGATCATCAGGACACGATTTGCATACAAAAAAGCATGATCCGGATTGTGCGTTGAAAGAATAATGATGTAACCCTCCTTTGCAAGATCGGATATCCGGCACATCACCCTGAACTGATTGCCGTAATCCAGATTCGCAGTTGGTTCATCCATGATGAGGACCTTTGCTTTTTGCACAAGAGCACGGGCAATCAGAGTGAGCTGACGCTCTCCGCCGCTTATTTCACCGTAACCGGCATCACGCAAATGAGCAATACCAAGACTTTGCATCGCAGAATATGCCTCATTAATATGATCCTGATTTGGAGCAGACAAAAGACTGAGTTGATTGGTAACTCCCATAAGAACCACATCCAGCACAGAGTAGTTGAACACCGGATGGGTTGACTGGGGAATGTAGGCGATCTGTTTCGCGATCTGTTTATGCGTAAGGGTCTTGATATTGACATCGTTTAAGAGGATCTCCCCAGAATAATTTCTCAGAAACCCGAGAATACAGCGGAACATCGTACTTTTTCCGACACCGTTCGGACCAAGAACGGCAAGAAGATCCCCCTCCTTCACGGAAAAGGATACATCATCCAGCACGAGGGGAAGATGCTTCCCATACGAAAAACTCAGATCGTTCACACAGAGATTCATGAACGTTTCCCTCCCATCATCAGAAGATAAGCAAATATCGGGGCTCCGACAAAGGCAGTCAGGATCCCGATCGGAACTTCCGTCGTTGCAATGGTCCGGGCAAAATCATCCACGAGAAGCATGAAACCACCTCCCATGATAATCGCAGCAGGAACGATTCTCCGATAATCATACCCGAAAAGCATTCGGCAAAAATGCGGGATCACGAGACCGACCCAGCCGATGATCCCGGAAATTGATACGGCAACGGCGGTTATCAGGGTGGCACAGACAATGACCACAAACCGGAGTCTGTTAGTATTCACCCCCATACTCTTCGCTTCGTCCTCACCCAATGTCAGAACGTTCATTCTCCAGCGGAGAAGGAAGATCGGGAGCGTCCCGAGAATAATAATGATGCCGGCAAAGATCACATCATTCATCGTCGCACCGGCAAGGCTTCCCATCAGCCAGTAGGTGATCTCCGGAAGCTGCTCGGTCGTATCAGCTACCAGTTTGATATATGATGTCGATGCGGAGAAGAGACTCCCGACCAGTATCCCCGCAAGAACCATACTCAGGGTGGCACTCCCTTTCGTCAGGCGGCTGACAACATACGCGACCAATACAGCGATCAGCCCTCCGGCAAAGGCAAAAATAGTTACCATCCAGCCGCCTAGCGACAGATAAATGGCAAGGCATGCACCAAATCCCGCACCTGCCGATGCCCCGAGAATATCCGGAGAGACCAGCGGATTCTGGAACATTCCCTGATAGGCAGCTCCTGCCGTGGAAAGTGCGGCCCCGACTAAGAGTGCGGCAAGGATCCGGGGAAGACGGATATTGATCACCACACTATACATGGCATAATCCCATGTCTCAACACTCAGGAAAAACGGAGAGAGAATTCCTATTATAATATCATGGATAACAGGAAAGGGACTGAGAGCGGAAGAGAGACCGTCATAGAATGCTGATAATAAAATCTGAAGAACATCGCCAATGGTTATGGAAAATCTTCCTATAACAAAGGAAATCATAATGCATGCCACTGCTGCAAGAATGAGCAGTATGAACCTGAGTTTATAGTTCGGTAGTTTCCGATTCCGAACGGTCAGAAATTCAACAGGTTCCGGCATAAGTCATAATATTTATATCCTAAACTAATATTAAGTATACACAGTTATTCTAAAAAAGTTAAATTTATGTGGTTGACAAACAGGCGAAAAGGGAGACTGGGAGAGGTATTAATACCTCGGGAATAAATATCATCACACAAAGGAGGCATCATTTGGCAAGAAAAAAGAATTTTGATCCATTAGGGGGATCATTGAACTATGATAAACCAATGAAAGCAAAGAGAAATAACGATATTCTTGGCTCGAAAGGGTATTCCGGTTCTTCAAGTATCTACGACGAGGAGAGCTATATGCCGGTCTCCGGAGGAAACACGGATGCCCTGATGCCCTCAGGAGAATCTGAGAAACCTAAAAAGAAAGGACTCTTTGCCGGTATTTTCGGGCAGAAGAAAAAACCGGTTAAGTCAGTCCCGAAAGATGAAGCCGACCATAAGAGTGACGATGAGATCCCGGCATGTGAAGAGACACTGACTGCCGATACCGGTGATCAGTATGAAGAACCTCTTGAAAACAGAGAGGATGATCTTTTCGAGGAGGAAACACTTACCGTGGAAGATAAAATCACTACAGAACCGGTAATCGAACATATCCGCCCTCCTGCTGAAAAAATACCTGCACCGATAACGGAGATCCCTTCTGCAGAAAAGAGAGAACGCACAAAACCGATCCACTCACAACCGGAACAAACGCAGGCATCACAAAAGAAGACCCTGAGATATCACCCGAACGTCTGCTACCTTTGCGGGGAGACATCACCTTCTCCGCTCCAGCAGTTTGCCTTTGGCGGAAAATCCGATCCGGAGGAGAGTGTCCCGCTCTGTAAAACCTGTCTTCGTGCCGTAAAGACCCTGATGAAATATCGCGATCCCGCTGATGAAAAGGAAATCAAAAGCGAGTGGCGGTATCTTGCCCCCGGTCTTGACGAAACCCGTGCCGAAAATATCATCAGTGAAGGAAGAAAGAATTATTAATAATTAAACTCATTTTTGAGTAACAAGACAAAATAGGTATTCATTAATACATCGAATTTCAATAGTGATGTATATGGAAAATCTACGTCTGTCTGCAAAACAGTATATTATTGCCATAACGGTGGCAATAGCCTGCTTTTTGCCGCCTTTTATCGGAGAAGCAACAAATATCGTTCTCCCGGAAATGCTGAACAGTTTCGGATTGACCGCAGCAGACGGAGGTTACTGGAATCTTTATGGATGGATCCTGACAGTATATCTCCTGACTTCCACAGTATTCCTTATTCCTGCTGCAAGATTATCCGATAAATTCAACAAGAAATGGTTCTTCTGCATCGGTGTACTCCTGCTTGGGGTCGGATCTCTTGGAGTTGGTCTCTCAACATCCGGCGAGATGGTTCTTGCCATGCGAACGATCGAAGGCATCGGAAACGCTCTGATGTTTGGTACGGCGATCGCGCTGCTTGCTTCGGCAGTCAAAGTCGAACTGCGTGGAACGGCGATCGGTGTTGCCATGACGGGCGTGTTCATGGGACAACTTCTGGGCCCACTGCTCGCAGGCACCCTTACGGAGATATTCGGCTGGTCTACGGTCTACCTGATCCTCTGCCCGATCGCTCTTATTTCGTTCTTCCTCGCAATTCCGTTCATACCGAAAGACGTTCCGACCGACAAAGGACGCTTTGACTGGATCGGGGCACTCCTTTTCATGTTCGGCATGGGTTTGGCCCTCTACGGATTTTCCCAGCTGCCGAAACCGGTTTCCTTCGGACCACTCGTCGCAGGGATCGTCTTCCTGATCATCTTCTATCTGTATGAAAAGAAGAACACAAACCCGATCGTTCCGATCGATCTCATCCTGCACAACAGGGGATTCACCTTCAATAATTCTGCAAATCTGCTTTACTATATCGCGATCTATGCAATGGGTTCCCTTGTTTCACTTTACCTGTCGGAATTATGGGGGATCGACCCGTTGCCGCGTGCCCTCATCATAACCACGCAGGGACTGATCCTCGTACTCTTCACGATCGTCGCAGGGAAATTCTACGATCACCTTCTGCCAAGATGGCTTCTCGCCATCGGGGCGGTCCTGACGATCATCGGTATTGCAGGGATCTTCCTCATGGGTCAGGCTTCCGCAGATCCGGTCTGGCTTATCGGCGCAGTTCTCTTGGGAAGTATCGCTGCATTCGGCATAGGCTCACTCATTCTCACCGGGATCGACCGGGTTATCAAAAACGCCCCGCCGAAATACGCAACAACGACAGGTCTTATCATCATCGCTCTTGGTATGATCGTTCTTCTTACCTGTAATGTCGAAACTGCCATCTGGAGCATGATCGCCGTTGAAGCATTTTTCGGAGTAGGCATCGCTATCTTTGTAACACCGAACAGTACCGCTATCATGAACTCGGTCACAGAGCAGGAATATGGCATGGCATCCGGTACCCTTTCCACAACAAGGATGCTTGGGATGGCAGTTTCGATCGGGATCGTATCCATTCTGAAAAATATCTTCCTTGCGAATACCACAGAAGGGACCTACCCCGCAGCATTCCTTCAGATGCTGGATGGGTTCATTATTGCAGCACTCATCGTCCTTATCATTGCCATGATCCTCTCCTGGACCGCGGGTTCGGGAGAGAACGCATCCTGATCAAAAAACCAGCATATCTGCCCGTAAGGCAGATTACTATTTATTTATCTGAAGCATAATTGACAATATGTCAATCGAAGCCCATCGATCTTTTTTTGAAGCAGGCAATACCCTTCCGATAAACCGAAGACTCCTTGCCCTGCAAAATCTCCGGAAAGCAATCGAAACCCATGAGCCGGAAATTATTTCCGCACTCGGTGCAGACCTCGGAAAATCCCCGTTCGAGGCTTACTCTTTTGAAATTGCTCCGGTCCTTCAGGAAATCGATTTCCTCATAAAACACACAGGAAAGCAGCTCAAATCTGAAAAAGTCAGATCACCCCTGATGCTTTTCCCGGGAAAAACCATCATCAGACACGACCCGTATGGTCTTATGCTTCTTCTCGCCCCATGGAATTACCCGTTCCAGCTCTTCATGCTCCCCCTTTCAGGAATGATCGCCGGAGGAAACGTCGTGATGGGAAAAACATCCCGCAGATCCCCGGAGACCGGAAAAATTGTGAGAACGATCATCCATGAAGTTTTCCCTGATGAGTGGATCAGTATCAACGATGAGGTCGACCTCACGGCAAGATACGACTACATCTTTTTCACCGGAGGAAAAGAAACAGGACGAATGATCGCAGGAGAAGCGGCGAAAAATCTCACCCCGGTCACCCTCGAACTCGGCGGAAAAAATGCCTGCATCGTCGATAAAACGGCAGATATTCCGGTCGCGGCGAAACGGATCGCCTGGGGCAAGTTTGCAAATGCCGGACAAACCTGCGTCGCACCGGATTATTTGCTGGTGCAGGAATCCGTAAAGGACGAACTCGTCACAAAACTCAGTGAGGAGATTAAAAACTTCTATGGAAATGATCCGGCGAAAAATCCGGACTATGGTAAGATCGTAACCAAAGACGCATACGATAGACTGGTCTCGTTCGGGACGGCGGAAAATACCCTCTTCAAAGCAGGAGAACACAACCCAACAGGGCAGAAGATCGCCCCGATGATCTTGTCAGCTGATCCTGCAGATCCAGTCATGCAGAATGAAATATTCGGACCGGTACTCCCGGTCATCACCTGGGATAAATTTGAGGAACTGAATGCCCTCATAAAAAAAGAGCCGCTTGCTCTCTACATTTTTTCCGGAAACAGGAAATTCTGCGACACACTCCTGGATCTTCACCCCTCGGGCGGGGCATGCATCAACGATGTGATAATGCAGGCAGCAAATGTGAACGCACCGTTCGGCGGGGTCGGGACGAGCGGGATGGGGAAGTATCACGGAAAGAATTCCCTTGACACATTCACACGGAAACGGACGGTCATTATCCAGAAAAACAAACCCGACATAAAACTCCGTTACCCGCCGTACACGGAAAAAACACTAAAGCTTGTACGGAAATGGCGGAAAATAATGTTTTAGATAGTGAACAGATGCCGGTCACCATGGATCGAAAACAAACCGGCACGAACGCCGCAGTCGAGCCATCCGTACCCGTAGGAAAAGAATACCAGAGCATTGACCAGATCGTCCAAAAGATGCTCCTCTCCTTTTTCCAGATACGAAACCGCGGTCTCACGGATCGTAACTGCCGCCTTATACATGGCGGTCTCAGGGTCAGGAGAGACAAAAACCCCGTTCACTGCTCCGGTCAACATTCTCTGATACCGGCATGTTTTTTCCGTGAGATGATCAAGGAGCGTCTCCGGAATTTTTTCATCGATAACCGCGGGCGTGGAACGCTCTCCGGCAATATACCCGAGATATTTCCCCGCATCCAGCCACCCGTAACCATAGGCAAACGAAGCCGCTGCATTGACAAGATCTCCTTTTTTGTAAAAAAACAGACCGTCCGATGCATAACAGGAAACCATCTCAACGATCTCGTCAGCTGTTCGTCCGAGAGCCGTGTTGTTTGAAACGGCTTTTTCTGCGTGAGAATCCCTGCTGAAATTTTTTCCGTATGCATCGATCAGCATAGACCGGCAAACCTCTGAAGATACTCCTTCTCGATATCATGGAGGGTCGCGGGCACGATCAAAATATGCAGAGGTGACCCGAAATCAAACGACTTCATCTCTTCTGCATTCCCTGCGTGAACGACCGGTTCGGGAGAACCTGCCCTAGCTACGCCAACATATAACGGGATCTCCTCCCCCGCACGGGAACACTGTTCCTCAAGAAGTTCGACCGCCTCGGATATTTTCATGTACCGCTCCTTGTCCTTTTGAATATCGAGAAAGACAAGCGTGTGGAGATTCTCTTTCAGATTTGCCGAGATGACCTCGATCGGCGTCATCGGAAACCATTTCCCATACGGAAACGGAACGGAAACGGATTTGCCGAACCGGTAATTCTGCAGACCGGAGAGACCGCAGACCGCTGTCGTGATCGAGGCGCCGTGAATGATTTTCGTCGGGATATTTCTGTTTGCAGCACGGATGCGAAGATCCGAATGGGTCGTCGCCACCATCGAATCGCCCGCCGTCAGGAAAACCGCATTGCCGGATTCGGCAGCGTCGAGTATGGTATCCGCACGGATCTCCACATCATCACGGTAAAGAGGGATGATCTTTTTACCGTAGAACGCTTCGAGCCGCTCGAGGGATGAGCCGGTAAGCACTGAAGTGTACACTTCGAGAAACACCGTGTCTGCGGATTTTACGGCATTCATTCCCCGGACCGATACATCATATTCGTCAAAAAGGCCGAGCCCGATAAAAGTCAGCATTGTTACCTACCTGTTGGATGTTGTGGATGTTTAGTTTTTTCAAGAAATTCAGAGGATCATAAAAATAACATGGAAGACTGCTCCCACAGAGATCCCCAGCGTCAGTGTAAAAAGGGTGATGAGTCCCGCATTTTTTGCACCGATCTCCTTCATCAAAACCGCAATGGTCGAGATGCACGGAACAAAGAGGACACACACAAGGGCAAAGATGTAGAGCTGGGCACCCGTAAGGATCGCACCGAGGTCTGCTGTTCCGCCCATGATCGCGAGGGTCTCGAATGCCATCTCTTTTCTGAGAATACCAAAGAGAAGGGACGTGAAGGCAAAGCCCGGAAGTCCGAGGACCGCGTTGGAGATCGGATCGATGAACGATTCAAACATTGCGACAAACCCGTAGTGTTCCAAAAGTCCCAGAACCACACTGCTCGCCAGAAGAAGCGGCATAGCGATATACAAAAACTCCCTGACCCGCATCCATGCCTTTCGAAACACATACTTCGGGATAGGTTTCCTGAGCTGAGCCATCTCAAGGATCATCCCGTACTGTTCTCCCGGGGTGACCTTCGAGAGGATACAGCCAAGAACGAACACCAGGATAAAAATGATCCCGTAAATCGAAAACGCAGCGCCGAATCCGACGAAAGACGCGACGATCCCCGAGATCACCACGGTCCTCGCGGAACAGGGAAGCATCGTGACCAGAACGGATGCAATGACCCGTTCACGCCGCGTCGGGAGGAATCGTGTACTCATTATTGCCGGAACACTGCATCCAAAGGAAAGAACGAGCGGGATAAGCCCCTGCCCGTGAAGACCGATATGGTGCATACCGCGGTCGGCAAGAAATGCCGCCCGGGTCAGATACCCCGTGTCTTCCAGGATAGAGATGAAAATATAGAAAAGAAACACATACGGAAATGCAATGCCGAGACCCGACATCAGTGCCAGAATCACCGCACCGCCGACCGTGTCGATGAGCGGATCCAGACCAAGAGCATGGAACGGTTCTGAAATATAGGTCGTCATCAGCCCGACGATCGTATCTTCAAGGAAGCCTCCGACGATGAAGACGACGAGAAGGATCCCGATCATCGTCAGGATCAGGATCGGGATACCGGGGAAACTTCTCGTCAGAAGTGAATCGAAGTCGCGGCGTTTTTTCTGCGGGGCGATGCTTGTCACCTCTTCGGCGATCGATTTTGCCGTGTTGTGCCGGTTCGCCCCGATGATCTGCTCGGGAGACATCATGTGCCGTTTTTCGATTTCGGCTGATACGACGGCGGCATTCTCCATGACCTCAGGGGAAAGAGTGGAAAGAGAAACGTTTTCCAGCGCAAACAGGGATTCTGCTTCGGAAAGATTGTGATACTTCTGGAGACTCTTTGCCGCCGCCTCGATGTGGTGATCATAGCGCGGAACGATCTTCGGGATGGGGAGATCATCTCCCAGAACATACTCGGCGATCTTTTCCAGATTTTTTCCCTCGGTCGCGATGGTTTCTATGACCGGAACACCAAACTTCGCGGAAAGTGCCGCACCGTCGATGATTTTTCCGGCGGACCTTGCGTCGTCCATCATGTTCAAAACGATGACGAGCGGTTTTCTGAATTCGGCAATCTGCAGAAGAAGATAGAGATTCCGTTCCAGGTGCTTTGCATCAAGAACGACGACGATCAGATCGGAATCATCGGTGACGAGATACTCTCTGACGAGCCGTTCCTCTTCAGACTTTCCGGAAATGGAATATATGCCGGGAAGATCGGAGATGGTAAACTCGGCACCGCCGTATTTGACGATGCCGGACATGAGACCGACCGTCGTTCCCGGGTAATTGCTCACTTCGACGCCGAGACCTGTCAGCTGATTGAAAATGAGGGATTTTCCGACACTCGGATTCCCAATAAGAACGGCCTTCCTCATTGCGGATTGCACCGCTCGACCAGAATATTTTCGGTGACTTCGGGACTGAGGGCAATGTCGCATCCTTTGACGGTGATCACGACCGCATTGTTGTCGAGTTTACGGCGGAGCGTGATGAGTTCGCCGGGAATAACACCCAGATCGATGAGACGACTGTTTTTCGAGAAGCATTTTATCATGGCAACATGAAGCAGGGATCCTTCGGAACACTCGGAGAGCGGCACGATCGGATTTCTTTTCGTGAGCCGTGAATGCCCGAGTTCATGTTCTCCGGGATCCCGCGCGGGATTATGGCGGTGATACCCGGCGTAGTGATGGTCATGGTCATGGTCAGAGTCGTGTTCCCGGGGATTCAGCGCGGGGTTATGTCTCCAGTGATGATGGTTATGCCTGACATCAGGCTCTGCCGGATTTCTTTCTTCGAGGAAAGTATCGAGTTTGTCGATCGTTTCCGTGGAAACAGTATGTTCCATGAGGCACGCCTCTTTTGAGGCAGTGTCCGGCTCGTTGCCGAGTACCTCTGTCAGAAAACTCGCGAGCACCGCGTGTTTCCGTGCTATCTGCGCCGCCTTAGTCGTCCCCTTATCAGTGAGAGAGACGCCGTCGGCAGACTCTTTCAGGTATCCATTATCTTTGAGACAGGTAACAGCTTTACCAAACCCGTCTTTGTCCCCGGACGCCAGATCTTCCAGAGAAGAAACCTTGACTGTCTCTTTTCCGGTATTTAAGATTGCTTCCAGAATGTCTTCGGAGAGTTCAAAGGTCATTTGTAGTTCTAGTATTGTTTTTCTGACTACTAATATTACTCCTTTGAGACAATTCTGTTGAAAAGAGATCGCGGTTTTTCCACTGCCGAACACATATCCGCAAACTCGCACCAGTTGCAGTTTTGTCCCCGGGCAACTTTGGGGATCTCGCCGCTCAAGGTTTTTTTCGCGATGCGAAGAGCAAGAACAAAGGTCCGTCTGTCCTGCGGTTCGACGACGACACTCCGGATAGTGCCGGAACCGAGATATTCCACGCGTCCGTAATAGGATTTCCCGAACATTTCTTCAAGACAAAGGGAATAACAGACCGAGCGCAGCCGGTCGGAGAAATATACTCCGTGGGTCGGAGCTGCACCGCTTTTTACAACGGAAAAACTGTCGTCGAAATATCGGTCTATTCTTCCATAGATTCCGTATTTTTCGGAGAAAACGGGCATATCGTATTGGTCGGCGTGACGCCAGGTTATTTTGCCGCAGACATCGAGCATATGTTCTAAGATGCGCTGCGCTTCGGTATTGTTGGGGAGAATAGCTTCGAGTTCTTCCCAGATATCATCGGTAAAAAGAGGTTCGCCAAGATGATAGGAGACCAATTTGGCGACGGTATAAGAAACGGGTTCATTAAATTTTTTTTCGGCGGATTTGACGAGGTAAAGTTTCATGGGGCAAATTGCTGCTTTGACCAGGTCACTTACAGAAATTTTATCTTCGGGCATAGCGATTCCATTAAACATAAGTTCGGTCAAGACACTATTAATAATTATGGCAGGTAATGAAATCAACGTCCAGATACCTCAGAACCTTGATCCGGTCTACAGCAATATGATCCAGATCGCGTTCAAGGATGATGAATTTACTATGATGTTTTTACATCAGATCCCCATGGTGAATCAGGTAAAAGCAAAGTCGATCGTGGCTATAAGCCCGGTCCATGCGAAGAAACTTCTGGCGGCTCTGGATAAAAGTGTGAAAGATTATGAAGCAAAGTTTGGCGAGATCAAAAACGGCACCCATTCGGAAGGAACCGATATCCCGACCCTGCAGGGATATTCATAATTAATAACTTATTTATTGTCATACGGGTAATGTGTCTAAGCACATAGTGTGCCGTTGTGGCTTAGCGGTATAGCGGCTGATTCGTAATCAGCAGGCCGAGGGTTCAAGTCC
>CAYSRP010000007.1:0-24080 GCA_964433475.1 uncultured Methanomicrobiales archaeon | reverse complement strand
GCCGAGAGAAGGAACTCCGAAGAAAAATCCGTATCAGGCGAAACATTGTCGATCACTGCATAGAGCGGACTCTCTTTTACGATCGTCTTATGCAGTTTCTCCATCTCTTCCGGGCGGGACGGAGCCGGATATACCTGACGGTCAGAACCGTATGCCGTGATCTCATTGATCCGCTGAAGGAAACTTCCTCCGGTCCGCGGACTGTTTTTCCGCACTGCGCAGATCGGGAAAGGTCCGGGCAGAGTGGGTCTGAGCATCGCAGAAAAAACTGCTGCCAGATTGTTTTCATAGTCCACACGGTCCTTAAATAGAAACTCGTGATAGACGTCATCGATATATTCACGTGCGAGCGTAAGATCGGCTTCATCCGGGATCTCCGGAACAAGGGGGACATCCTGTTTTTGCAGGAAAAACCAGCCGGTCGTTTTGTCGCAGCCTTCAAGGGACAGGATCTCTGCGTTTGGCGTGAGCATTACTCCGCGGTAGATCCCTTTGATCTCCGGCAGATCGTCAAGCTCCTTTGCGGAAGCTTTGAGCACACTTTCGAGAAGATCGTTTGGGAGGGTGATCTCGGTTTTATTATCGTCACCGGCTTTTATCCAGCAGGCATGTGCCGTCAGAAGGATACGAAGACGTCCGCGGTCGAGGGCAGAGATCTCTCCATTGCTGATTTCACAGAGTTGTTTGTTGTGGATCGCAACAAAGGAGGTTCCGAATGTATTATAGTGCCTGAGTTCCCTGCCGGCATTTTTCACGGACAGGGAAGTGTTTGCATGAAAATCACGCTCGATGGGAATATACGAGAGTGCACTCAGTTCACCCTCGGGTTCGTTCGGATCGTATTCGAGGGTGATGGTCGGTTTGCTGTTCAGTGTCGGGAAGAAGGACGTAAGGTCCATATCTTCCGCGGGAGAGGACAGGATACCCTCTCCGATTGTATTGATTATTGTATTTATCATAATTTGTCAGGATTATATTGCCGGATGTTTTTGTGTGCTGATTATGGTATTTTGGTCCGGTAATATGTATTATACTTATGTCGTTATCACCCAAAAAACCCGAGGGAAATGTCTTGACCGCTCTGTATTTCAGGACATGCGGGAACGAATCATGAGAAAAAAGGATCGAGAGAAACTCCCGAATTATATTATAGAGGGGACTTAGAATATCAGATTCAGAATGTAGACCACTACTGCGACTACTGCTGCGGAAATCAGGACCGTTGTTGGTTTAATGTGGAATGCTTTGCGATCATCTGCATCGTAATACGTAACCAGCCCTGCTGATGAACTAAGTCCTCTGCCCGAGTTCTTTGCTGCCATATCTTATTATATTCATCCTCTACCCATATAAATGAACAGGAGAAAAACGTCGTTATGAAGGAGGATATGATTGAGGGACTGGCTTTCATTGGGGATACATTTACCCCGCGCAATGTATCAATAATCATTGAAAACGGTATCATAAAAGAGATATCGGATGCAAAAAATCCCGCGCATGCCTGGATCGTTCCCGCCTTTTTTAATGCACATACCCATATCGCAGACACGGTAGGGATGGATACGAAAATCGACAGGCCACTTGCTGAGCTGGTCGCTCCGCCGGCCGGTCTCAAGCACAGGATCTTACGGGAGACCACGGATGCAGACCTTATTTCGGCAATGATGGATACTATTTCCTTCATGAAAAATACGGGGACTCTCGGATTCGCCGACTTTCGGGAGGGAGGGAAACAGGGTGTCGGACTTCTTCTCAAAGCCCAGGATCCCGCTGTTCAGATGCTCGTATTGGGAAGAGATGATGGGGAATTTATTTCCACCGGATTGGGTCTTTCGAGTGCCAAAGGAACAAAGGAGGAGGAAGACATCGTCAGTCAGGTAAAAAAAGCCGGCAAATTTTTTGCCGTACATGCAGGAGAGGCAGGTCAGAAAGATATCGATGCGGCTTTTGCTCTGGAACCCGATCTTATCATTCACGCAACGCATTTTACGAAAAAACATATCCGGCAGGCCGCTGACTCTGGGATCCCTCTTGTCATCTGTCCGAGATCGAACTGGATTTTAGGGGCAACAGAGGATAGTAAGCATCCTCCTGTCAGGGAAATGCTGGATGCAGGGTGTACGGTTTTCCTTGGAACGGACAACGTCATGTTCGTAGCTCCGGATATGTTTGCCGAGGCAGCATTTCTGAAGACCGTTTATCACATAGAGTCGGAGGAGATCCTCCGGATGGTTACGGGAGGTTTCTCGCTTATCGGGAGAAAAGGGACGATCGAGGTCGGAAATCCTGCAGACCTCCTGCTTCTTAACGGGAAGTATGCAGGCAGCTGGACGAAAGATCCCTGTTCTTCACTGTTTAACCGTATCGGATCATGCGGGATCACCCGGGTGATCTCCTCGTATCCTGAAAAGAACATATTTTAACCTATCAGGTTTCACTTAAGAATCAGGAAGCGATGTAAAATGTTTTCAAAGATACTTGTTGCGATAGATGGTTCCGACGTCGGAAAAAACGCATTTGATCAGGCCGTTGATCTGGCGAAACAGAATAATGCAGAGCTTCACAGCATCTATGTTGTAGAATCATATCACGCTTCTTCCGGTGCGATCGAGATGAATCAGGATATAATCTGTCAGGATGGAATAAATGCTGCCCAGACGTATGTCGATAAGCTGATCGAAGAGGCAAAAGAGAAGGATGTGACCGTTATTTCCCATATCAGGTCAGGTCATCCGGGTAATACGATAATCGATCTGGCAGGATCTCTTGAGACCGATCTGATCGTCATAGGTTCCCGTGGAAAAAGCAAACTTGACCGTCTGATCCTTGGCAGTGTCTCGCTTCATGTCCTGAACAACACAAACACAAACATTCTGATTGTGAAGAAATAGATTATCCCATCACCGTTTTTTTGTTTCATTTGGGATGTACCGGCAATTTTTCGGTATCCCTTTCCGAATGTTTTTAACCTATCAGGATTCACTTACTCATACTAGGAGGTTGTAAAAAATGTTTAGTACAATACTTGTTGCAATCGATGGTTCAGAGATCAGTAAAAGTGCATTTTATAAAGCCCTTGATTTGGCAAAAGCAGAAAAAGCAGATCTGCATACCATATATGTTGTTGAATCCGGAATTATGGCCCCGGGACCCGTGGACGCGACCTGGGAACTGATTTATCAGCGGCTTGAGACGGAAGGACGTGATGTGATGGCAGAGTTGGTAGAGGATGGAAAGCAGAAAGGAGTGACCGTTACCTCCCACCTTGATGTTGGGCACGCAGGAGATACTATTCTTAAGACTGCTGCGTCTATCGGCTGTGATCTGATCGTAATGGGATCACTTGGAAAAACAAAACTTGATCGTCTTCTTCTTGGCAGTGTTTCGTCGCATGTCGTAAACTATGCCAAAACGAATGTTCTGATCGTGAAAAATTAATTAATTCCCTCTCTTTTTTTCTGCGCGTATCTTCTTTTTTTTTGATACTACCTGGTGTTTATGAGAAATACGAATAGAAGTGTTATTTACCTGTAGCAATCATAAAAATATACACAGATTTCTTCGTTGGAAATCTATTGGACATGTCTAATTGGCCGGTTCAAGATTCTGAGGTGAATATCATGACGGAAATGCTAGCAAAAGATTACATGACAAAAGATGTTGTCTCGGTCGAGATTCCTTCCGGCCGCGATGATGTCCTGCGTATTCTGAAGCGAACCGGAATCAGTGGTGTTCCGGTGGTGAAAGGTCCGCAGAAAAAACTGATCGGCATCGTTACCAGAAAAGATATCCTGCGTCAGGCTGAAGAGACACAGATTGCTCTTCTGATGTCTTCCGAGCCTCTGACTATCCGTCCGGATGTTACCCTTAATGAAGCAGCAGAGATCATGACGAGGATGAATGTCCGCCGTCTCCCCGTTGTTGATGGTGAAAACCTTATTGGTATTTTAAGTGTTTCAGATCTGGTCAGTGCCGTTGCCAAACTGAATGATCACCGTGAGATCGGTGCCGGGTTTGTTAGTAAGAAGACGTATGCCCTTTGGGAAGATACTCCTCTGCCGGTCGTTGGGAGGATCATGGAACTTGCCCATTCCGATGCAATGCCTATCCTGAATTCGGAGAACAAGCTTACAGGTATTATTTCCGAGCGGGATCTTATCCGGTGTTCAAGTATAGAGGATGATGTTCAGACGAGCGATTTCTCGACAGGTACGGATGATGATGAGTGGACCTGGGAGAGTATTCGCGATAATCACACGATTTCTTACGGGGTCTCGAAAGTCGAGCTGCCGAACCGTCCGGTGAAGGTGTGCATGGTCAAAAAAGTTATCGCGGTCCCGATTAATGCAGAGGTCAGTGATTGTGCTCTGAAGATGAAGCGCGGACGTGTCGACCAGTTACCGATCATCAATAATGATATGAAACTTTCCGGTATGCTTTTTGATCGTGACCTGATCAAAGCACTTATTAAATAATTATATCCGGGACATTTTATCCTGGTCTTTTTTTTATTATTCCCAGATGGGAAGGTATATTAGTTTACTTCTCCCAAATTTATCTATGACAAAACCGGTATTGTATGATTTCTATGCAACATGGTGTTCTCCATGCAAAATTCAGAGTCCGATCGTCCATTCACTTGCTGAGAAGCTCGGTGATAAGGTCGATGTGCAGATGGTCGATGTGGATGAGAGGGGGGATCTTGCAACTAAGTATTCTATCAGTGTGGTTCCAACGCTGATCATCGTGAAGGATGGCAGGATCGTTCATCGGAGTGAAGGCGTAACGGATGCCGCTACGTTGGAGAGTCTTTTGATCCCGCTTTTCTAGACGATCAAACCTGCTCCATTCACAATCTCTTTTTTACGGTAGAACCAATATGGTAGGGATGAAGTCGATCCCTGTTGAGGTTATAGGATTTACGTACCGCCCCTGTAGTCCGTTTCCCTGTGATGATGACCGTTCCTGCGGACTTGTTGAGTGTTTTCAGAAGGAGACGCTGAAATATGCATTTCCTGCACTTGAAAAAGCTCTGAAGGAAAAGTATGGCGATAAGGTTTCTGTGACCCTGACGTCATTGGATGAGGGTGTTCCCGAGAGAGTCGTTAAGATCATCCAGGAGTTCCAGCTTCCCCTGCCGGTCATTCTGGTGGATGGGAAGGTCGTCCCGGTGGGTGCGGTTTCCGTTCCGAAAATTTCAGAGTATATCGATTCAGCACTCTGAAAATATTCCCTATCTTTTATTTTCTGTATGTTTTTGTAAGATACAGGACTTTGCAGCAGTGTTCAGCAAGTGATGTGTAGAGATATGCCTGGTCCATGTCTTTCCCGGCTGCAAACGTTCCGTGCCCACGGGCAATGACGATGTTTGCGGTCTCCAGACCTTTAGCGACGACGTCTGCAAGATTTTGTGAGCCGCAGGGTCCGTCTACGATCCGGATCACCGGTGCAAGCAGTTTTCCTTCACTGTCAATGGTGACGATCTCCGTGTCTGATATGAGTGAAAGGGCGACCGCATACGGCGGGTGGGCGTGAACGATCGCCTGATGTTCTGAGGTATTGTAGATTGCTGTATGCACTCTCCATTCGCTGGATGCTCCCGGGGTGACCCGGCCGTTTAAGGGCATGAGTACGATCTGTGCCGGGTCAGCATCCAGATAGGATCCTGTTTTTGTGATGAAGTAGCCCTCTTCGGTCTTCACACTCATGTTGCCGAAGTTTCCCCCGACCAGATGTTCAGAGAACAGCCGTTTACCTATCCGCGGGAAGTCTTCGAGCATTTATAATCCTCTGCCGAGCAGCCGGACCAATATGGCTTTCTGGGCATGCAGACGGTTCTCTGCCTGATCCCAGACACCGCTTTGCGGGGAGTCGATCACTTCGTCGGTGATCTCTTCTCCACGGTGGGCAGGCAGACAGTGCAGGACGATCACGTCGTCCGCCGCTTTTTTCATGAGCGGCATATCCAGCTGATAGCCGACAAAGTCTTTGAGTTTGGTTTCTTTTTTGTCCTCTTCACCCATAGAGATCCACGTGTCTGTATAGATCGCGTGGGCATCGGTCACTGCCTTTACCGGATCATCGTAGACGGTTACTTTTCCGCCGTTATCTCTTGCAAATTTAATTGCCGCAGGGTCAGGCTCGTATCCTTTCGGTGTTCCCACCGCAATTTCCATGCCTGTCTGGACAGATGCCATGATAAGGGAATTACAGACATTGTTTCCGTCTCCGATCCAGGCAATCTTTAATCCCTCGAGTTCACCAAACTTTTCTTTGAGTGTGAGGGAATCTGCCATGATCTGACACGGGTGTTCTTTATCGGAGAGTGCGTTGATCACGGGGATGGATGCATATTTTGCAAACTCGGTGATCGTTTCGTGTTTATAGGTCCGCATGATTGCTCCGTGAACGTATCGGGACATAACCCGAGCGGTATCGGCGACGGTTTCCCCGCGTCCGAGCTGGGTATCTCTTGCATTCAGATAGAGGGCATAACCGCCAAGGTCATACATACCGACATCGAATGACATCCGTGTTCGTGTGGATGCTTTTTCAAAAAGCATCGCAAGCGTTTTTCCTGCGAGAAGCGGGTGGGGAACACCTGCATACCGCTGACGTTTGAGCCGGGCAGCGAGGGTGAGTATATCTTCGTATTCTTCGGCGGATAGATCTGTTATTGAGAGAAAATCTTTTTTCATGATCTCAGTTCCTGCATGTGGGCAATGCGTTTAGCGAAGAGTGTTTCGGTTCCGATGTCGCTTCGGTATCTGACATTGCCGGATACATTTCTGCATGCATTTTCTGCGTAGCCTTCAGCTTCGCAAAGTGAGTTTCCGACTCCGACATATGCCATCGCCCGGGAGGTCAGTGTCTTTAAGACCCCGTCTTCAAGGGAGACATTTGCATAGTAGAGAACGGTGTTCTCTGCCGGACCGACCGTGATGACATCACCCGCATGGGGTTTTTCCGGGTAGTCCATCGGTACGATATATTTGCAGACCGTTGCCTTGTTTTCAAAAGAAACGTCCTTTGGTGACAGTGTTCCTTTGATGATGTGTTCTACGATGGTGAGGAAGTCGGAACTCAGGATCGTTAGAACGTTCATTGCTTCGGGGTCGCCGAATCTTGCGTTGAACTCAATGACTTTCGGTCCGGTTTTTGTGTTCATGAACTGACCGTAGAGGATGCCTTTGTAAGGCGTGCCTTCTTTGGCGAGAGCATCCACGGTGTCCTGCATGATCGAAATCGCTTTTCTGTAGTCGTCGTCGGTGACGAAGGGGAACTTGTGGTCAGCGAGGGAGTAGGATCCCATTCCCCCGGTGTTTGGACCGATGTCGCCTGCGAAGGCACGCTTGTGGTCCTGGACGAGCGGCATGGGAACGAGGTTTTTCCCGTCTACGAATGCCATTAACGTGAATTCTTCCCCCAGCAGGCGTTCTTCGAGGATGATGACCTGATCTTTGAGGGTCAGGGCATATTCAACGGCACCTTCACGGTCGACCTGCTCACCCATGACTTTGACGCCTTTTCCCCCGGTGAGTCCGGTCGGTTTGATGGCAAGGTTTCCGGGATAGGAACGGATGTATGAAGCGGCTTCTTCGGTAGTATTGCAGATTTTGTATTCAGGGCAGCCGTCGATTCTATATTTATTCATGAGTCTCCGGCAGAATCCTTTGTCTGTCTCGATCTTTGCAGCGGCTTTTACCGGACCGACACAGCCGATCCCTACTTTTGTCAGGGCATCTGCGAGTCCCGCTTCGAGCGGAGCTTCCGGTCCTATGACAGCGTATTGTATTTTATGTTCCTTTGCAAAAGTTACGACTGCAGGGATGTCCGTTTCTGAATGGATGAGTGCCTCTTGGGCTATTTTGGCGATCCCCGGATTCTTTTTTCCCATAACGGAATAGAGTTCGACGTTTGCATTTCTGACGAGTGCTAAGCAGATGGCGTGTTCCCTTCCGCCACCTCCGGCCACTAATATTTTCATATCCTTATCTATGGCGCGTTAACAGTCAAATAATGTTTCCAATAACTTGGTATTTGCTGCCCTGTGTCACTGCAGAGGCAAAAAAATAGGATCACTCGTCTTCAAATGAAAACAGTTCCTCCACCGGTATTTGAAGGATCTTTGCCAGATCGAATCCGAGTTTAAGCGAGGGGTTATATTTGCCCTTTTCCAGATGGACAATGGTTTCCCGGCGTACGCCTGCAAGGTCCGCCAGTTCTCCCTGAGTCATGCCGAGTTTTAGCCGGCATTCGCGAATGCGTGTCTGCATTATTCCTCACGGGCACGGATGTTTTCCGCCATTTCGTAGATGGTCAGGCGCAGAATAAATACAATGAGCGAAATGCCGAGCACCAACATAAATATGCCTGTGGTAAATTCCGATGTGCCGAGTATGACGACTGCACAAAGAGCCGCACAGAATAATACGACCGAGGTAAAGAACGCCAAGGTTGCAGATTTTTTCACATATGAATCAAAGAGTTCATCATATTTTTTCAAAGCATAGGTGAAAAATATAAAGAAACTGAAGAATCCGAAGAATCCATAATTCCCGGAATAGAATCCGAGAAAGCCAAGGAACCCGATAAGTCCCATCAATGAAATCATATTCATATGTGATATATTTGTCACAATATGTTATAAATATATCACATGATGTTTCGATGTATCCGCTCTGTGGAAATAAGATAAAAAAATTATGCAAGAAGTTCGCTTGCTCTGACCAGCGGGTGAAGCGTGATGCCGTCTGCCTCCAGAAGTTCTTTTGCCCCGCCTTCACGGTCAACTACTGCGACGACGGAATCGATCAAAGCGCCTTCTTTGCGGAGTTCGTCCACGCCGTATTTTGATGAATTGCCGGAGGTCGTAACATCCTCGATTAGGAGAACGTGTTTCCCTTTTACGTTTCCGATGACCATCTGGCTTTTTCCGTGGTCTTTTGTTGCTGCCCGAATCACGGCACAGGGTTTCCCTGTTGCTAAAGAAACTGCCACCGCCAAAGGAATCCCTCCCACGGCAACTCCGGCAATACAATCGAAATCATATTTGTTTGCGACTTCGGCTGCGATCTCGGAAAGAAGTTCCGGCTGCATGATCGCCGTTTTCACATCGATGTAGTATTTGCTTTTTGCACCGGATGCGAGGGTGAAATCCCCGAATTCCACTGCTTTATACCGAACCAGAAGCTCTAATATTCTGTTTACCATGGGACATCCTTCAATCCGAGTAAGTATCCTATTATATTTGTCCCTCTGTGTAATAGAGGTGATAGTATAAGTATGGCAACAAAGGTGCCGAGGAGGAACCAGACTGAGTTAAAGTTCGCAGCAAACCAGCCGATGTTTCCTGTTACGAGTAATGCAAGCACCATGAGGACAAGGGATCCCACGACCATATCATACATATCCGCGATCGGCCATTTTGCTCCGCGTTCTTTTCCAAGCCGGCGTTTGAAGTAACTCTTTATCAGATCTCCGAGGAGAGCGCCTGTCGAAAGAGCACAGATGGTCACTATTGTGTGTTTTGGCAGGAAGTCCCATTGGAAGAACCCGACAAGAAAAATCTGGATGAGTCCGAAAATAATTCCTATTATGATCCCGCCGATCAGTCCCCGCCATGTTTTTCCGTCTCCAAAAATACGGCGTCCGTCTTTGGCGCATTTACCGAAATCGATCGGTGTCCCTCCGCCGATCAAAGCTGCGGCGGGGTTTGGGATATAAGCGGGGATCATTATCCAAAATGCCCAGAGAAAGGCCATTCCAATTGCAATTAAAAAATCTACTATCAATATCTCACTCCCATTCTTTTATACTTATACGTGAATTAGTATAATATTTCTATTCCAAGGACGTTAACCATGACTCTAATTAAAAGAACCAAAAGCCTATGTCCCGTATGTGGCAAGTTACTTGACGCGGAAATCACCGAAGAGGATGACGCCATCTGGATCTCCCGGACCTGTCCTGAGCATGGATACGCAAAGACCCTTTACTGGTCGGATGCAAAAATGTATCAGCGTTTCGACAGATATGATCGTATCGGCAGAGGTGTGGAAAATCCGAATGTCGAGGGTCAGGGTGAATGTACGACGGCAAATTGCGGTCTTTGCTCAAATCATAAATCAGGTACGCTTCTTGCAAACATCGATGTAACAAACCGGTGTAATCTCAAATGTGAATTCTGTTTTGCGAATGCAAAGGCATGCGGGTATATCTACGAACCTACTTTCGATGAAATAACATCGATGCTTACCCTTCTCAGAATCGAGAAACCTGTCCCGTGCCCCGCTGTTCAGTTTTCCGGAGGGGAACCCACGATGCGTGATGATCTCGTGGATATTATCAAAAAAGCACGGGAACTGGGATTCAATCAGGTGCAGATCGCATCGAACGGGGTAAAACTCGCTCAGAATCCTGACCTTGCGAAGGAGTTGCGTGCTGCAGGACTTTCGACGGTGTATCTGCATTTCGACGGAATAAGCAAGGAGACGAATCCGCTTCTGGAAAAAACCAGCATCCCGGCAATCGAAAACTGCCGTAAAGTAGGTCTGGGCATAGTACTTGTCCCGACCATTATTCGTGGTAAAAATGATCAGGAAATCGGGGACATTGTCAAGTTCGCTGCGAAGAACGTTGACATTATCCGCGGGATCAACTTCCAGCCTGTTGCCTTTACCGGAGCGGCAAAAGAGGATGATGTGATCCGTGAACGTGTCACGGTTCCGGATATTACCCGGAGCATTGAAGAGCAAACCGGCGGGCAGATCCACTCAGCAGATTTCTATCCCATTCCGTCAGTTATGGCGATCTGTGATCTGATCGAGGCATACACGGAAAAACCCCAGATCATGTTCTGTGCTCATCCCCACTGCGGGGCTGCGACCTATGGATTTGTGAATGATGACGGGAGTCTCGTTCCGATCACCCGGTTTGTTGACGTTGATAAGTTCTTAGCAGCGGCAGAGAAAATGGCAGAGAAGTTCAAGAAGTCCGGAAAAACCGGGAAATATCTTGCCATGACCGTAGGACTTGGCAAAATGAACAAGGCTGTATCAAAGGAAGAAGTGGAAGGTATCAAAATCGATCTGAAGAAACTCATCTATGATGCCCTCGTAAAACACGATTATGAGTCCATTGGTAAATTCCATGAAAATGCCCTCTTTATCGGGACAATGCATTTCATGGATGCATTCAACTATGATACCGACCGCGTCTCGAGATGCTGTATCCATTATACCACACCGGATGGAAAACTCATTCCGTTCTGTACCTATAATAGCGGTCCCACGTACAGAGAAGAGGTCTGGCGTCGGGGAGCAAAACCGCTTTCGGAATAGACGGGATATATGGGATTCTGGAATCGCGAGGGACAGCCAAAATCCGACACTCTTTTTTTATGGGATGAGTTTTTGGGAATTTCCCGTAAAGGTGTTCTGCTTTCAGCACTCAAAGAAAAAGCAGCGTTGTATTCTCCTGAAGACCTGGAACTGATGCTCATCAGATATGCTAAAAAACTGGAGAACGTGCCAAAGGATTATGCAGAATCTCTTTTGTATTATGCCCGTATCCAGATCATTGACGGATATCAGCTGTTGATGACGGATGAACTTGACGAGATCCATGCAGCAGCACGTCTTTCACCTGCATGGGGTCAATTCGTTGAGGACGCAAAATCCGCAGCTACGAAAGGAACACCCGGAGACCGGCTTCGTTCCCTCAAGTATCTGATTGCCGCATACACGATTTATATCCGCGGGGACCCGGTCCATCCGGTCGGCATGCCGTTTCCCGGCGGATATCAGGTTGAACTGTATGATGGTGTCTATTACTGCCCTGTCCGTGCTGTATGGAATGATATCGACGAAGCATTCTGTAAATTCTGCCCTGCCGTTCAAAGCAGGGAGCGTGACCTTGTATTATCAAAAGATGAGCGTGATCTGGTGACAAAAAATGAAAAACTTGCCAATTATTTCTATAATTTTAAAGGATAAGTAAACCAACGTTAGTGGTTACCAGTCACCCATATATATTTTAACCCGATGACACCAATTAACTAATGCAATGAACAGTGGCATCTGCCCAAAATGTGGTTTACCAAAAGAACTCTGTATTTGCGAAGAAGTCGCAAAAGAACAGCAACGTATTAATGTTAAAGTAAGCAGAAGACGATACGGAAAAGAAGTGACCGTTATCGATGGCCTCGATCCGTATGAGATCGATCTTGAAGATCTGTCCAAGTTCCTCAAAGGGCGTCTTGCATGCGGAGGCACTGTGAAAGAAAACTCAATTGAGCTTCAGGGAAACCATCGTGACAGAGTAAAAGTTTTACTCACGTCACGGGGTTATAGTCTTGACAATATCAACTAAATAATTATCTTTTTTTCAGCGTTTCAATTATTCAAAAAAAAGTTAGCTGTCGATAAATTCTTTTATCTTAGCATACATGAATTCATTTACCTGGTCGATTATCTCTTTATTACCTCGGAATGCCAGAAGTTCCCGCTCATCATTTACCATATTTGCATAGTTCAGGGGTCGGGTCACGCTCACCAGTTCAACATCAAATTTCATCACGACGTCGCGGATCACCGTTCGTGGTGTTCCCGGCGGGATAACTAAATCAAATTTTTCTTCTTCCATGTTATTTACCTATCTTTTGACGTTTTGCCATAATACAATGTCCACCGCGAACGCCGCCTATCGGGCATTTCGGGTGACCTATACTATTCATACACCGTCCCATAAGGGCGGCACCGCGTGCAAGTCCGTCATCTACAAAGACGAGATGGTCAACGGGGTCATCATAGATTCTGCGTTCGGTAATACCGTCGAGAATATACTGCGGCTTATTTCCCGATATAATCGCACGGCCGGTGAATCCGATCGAACTGTTTTTCGGGAGGAAATCTCTTTTGAGACAGATGTCAACGATTCTGAGTGCGACGCCTGCACATACTCTGTCGACGACTTCACGGAGAACATCCTTGTTCTCGTTTTTACCTATTTCTGCTCCGATCGCTTCAAGATCGGCTGTTCTGTCTCCGTTACGCCCGATGTCGACCCCGATCAGGACAATGCCCGAGTCTTCGGCAATATCTGCGCAGACCGGGACTTTGCCGAAGTGGGTCCGGTCACGGGGAACTTCGGTGACATCGATAACTTCCATACAGCGTTCAACATAAGGCATGGCTTTTTTTGTGGAACGATTCGAGGAGGGTCTGCATTTATCGCCGAACAAATCAAGTGCAGTCCCTTTTTTTCTGTCGACGAGACCAGTCCCGCGAATGATCGCATCGGGAATTGCGCCGGCGAGACCGCAGAAGTTTCCAATCGTCTTAGCAAAGGGATTATCCGCTTTACTGTCCACGTCGCTGGTGATACGTCCGTCGAGTGTAGTTCCAAAGTCCATGGAGACACAGGGGTTTCTGAAGTCAACGTGGGTCCATTTGGCTCCTTCTTTGATGCCGGCCATTGCGAGTTCCCCCTCCATTTCGTTTGCGACCATTTCAACACCGGTGGATCCAATGGGCGGGGTCACTCCTGCGATCGCTCCGGTGAATACGAGTTTGTCGGCAAATGAATACCTGCGGAGTCTTTTCGGGAGACTGTTAAGTTCCATCGGGGGCGTCATCTTTTTTGGCGGGACTCCTGCTGCAAGACACCCATCAGCGAGTGCTTTGACGAACTCTCCCACCTGATCGGGGGAATCCATTGCAGCAACGACTCCCGTACTCCTGACGACAAAGTCTAATTCATCTTTGATGCTTAGATCAGCCTCTTTATGGCATTGGATAAGTGTGTTTTTGACAAGGTCTGTGATGGATTCACGGGTGAGTTCCGTACCATCAAGGGTTGCTCCGAAAATGGTTTCACCCGGTTTCGGGGGTCTGACATCCCGGCTCATCGAAACAGTTTTGTTGATGACATACGAGCTTCCTGTTTCCAGATTGGTGCCTGTCAAAATGCATTTGGTTGTGGTATTTCCCATTTCAACCGATGCAACGATAAAATATGGATTGGACTTGTATTCCGGCACCTGCATTCCAGCCCCGTGACCGATCGAGGGTGGAGGTACACTCTCGACGATCCAAGGTTTCTTTTCGGTGAACCTGTTAAAAAAACCTGCCGACATAATACAAAGAATCTGTATGCAATGAAGAAATAGGTTTCGTTATTGATTTACTCTCAAAAAAGGAGAAGATTATTCAAGTTCGTCGAAGACAAGTTCATAAACCCAGTCCTCGAGCATTTTACAGTGTTCGACAGTGCATTCCTCATCACAGGCAACGCACGGGATAATGGTTTCGCCGGCCATCAGAAGGAGCGGGTTGACCGCCTCGGATTTGTGGACCAAAGTGATAAGATACGTGCGTGTACCGTCTTTTTTTGTTTCTTCTCTGGCTACGAATCCCGCATCTTCAAGTTTTTTGAGGATCCTGGAACAGGTGCGGCTGTCTAAATCAATGGCTTTCCAAAGGTCGCTTTGAAGAACACCTTTTGGATGACCTTTGAGATAGGCAAATGTTTTTTCATCTGCTTCGTTTAGTTCAATGTCTTTGGACATATTTAGTTCATTGGAGAGATAGTCAGGATGTTGTTTCCGCGGATGACAACAGTACCGATGTTTCTGCGGCCTTTTGTGGTGATCTCCACGGTTTCATCAAGGTGAAGGTTGAGATACTCATCCATTGCGACAAGGCGCCCCTCGAATTTACATCCCTCATCTTTAATTTCCACTGAAATCTTTGAGTCAACAAGAGAGTTGACTTTTTTTATCGGAAGGACAATGCTGGATACCATATCCCCTACTGTTAGTTATATAACATAATTAATCTGTCCTTTTGATCACTTTGATTTAAAGGATCATCGACTGTACTGCCGGAAGATCCCGTAGTTTTTGTATGGCTTCGACTGGAAGAATCCCATCGATTATGATGACGAGGCGCGGAGATTCAACAACATACGGGTCGGTGACAAATATCTGGCGGAGCGGTAAGTCGTAGGATGCAATGACGTCCACGGCGGAGGATACGATGTTTTTGTCGCCTGCATTTTTTGGGATAATGGTGATAACGGAAAGACCAAGATTTTTTGCGACATCGGTTAGATCCGGTGTGACGCGAAGTCTCGAAAACAGGGACTGGAGTTCATCGATTTCACAGATCCGGTGAAGAGTGGAGTCGATAACACGCCGGTCAACTTTTATTACACGTGCGAGGGCAGATGCGGATATTTCAATTCCGTTTACAATCGTTTTTCCCTCGGGTGAAACGCCAAATCCATTTTCCAGAAGGAATTTGGCAACACGCTGCTGCGAGGGTGAGTCCTGAAACTGATCAAGTATTTTCCGCCACATTGTATGTTTGTGTCTATCTCCGAACACATATATACACTTGCCTCATTTTTTGTGTTCATTCCTATTTTCAGGGTCTTTGTAATTTCAGTAGGTTTATTAACTTGATTGTCCCACATGTATAGGTCGCATAGAGCGAGGGTAGCCAAGCCAGGTCAACGGCGCTAGCTTGAGGGGCTAGTCTAGTAGTAGTTCTTGGGTTCGAATCCCATCCCTCGCATATGAATCTGAAGTGCAATGCACGCGGTTCTTTTTTTCATGCAGTAGTTTCTGATTTTTATTCTATGATTTATCCGGTTGCGTGCGAGATGTTTTTCCATGTCAGTCTGGAATAATCCGGCAGGAAACCTGTTTCACTCATAATGACTGGTGTCAGAATCAGATTATTCGTCTGGTTTTTTTCTGCCAACCTTTACGCAGGGAAGACTGCAGGACCCTATAACCTCTTCGAACGCATATAAGATTGTAATCATGGCAGATGATCGGATCCCAATTGGGAAATTTTCCTTAATCACGCGGTTGTCACCGCGGGCTCTTCGCATCTATGACGAACGTGGTCTGCTCATTCCAAATGTGCGGGATATCATCACCGGATACCGCTATTATACTGGTGACCAGATTCCGCGGGGTGTCTCCATCAAATCACTATGTTCACTTGGATTTTCCCTTGCCGATGTCGCAAAGATCCTGAATGCACGGGACCGGCAGGACAACGGGACGATCCATGGGATTTTTTCCCGCCGGAAAAATGAAATCCGTTCGGAGGTCAGCCGATTACAGAAGATCGAGGCGATTCTTGAAGAGCCGGATGTCTCGCTCGAGGTGTTGTATATGTCGTATGCTGAACCAATAATCAAACAGGTCCCTCCATTGCGGGTGATCTGTAAGCGGGGCAGGGGTAGCTATGCGGAAGTCATTGGCAGATTCGCACATGATCTCTGTTCCCAAATGGACCTGCCCGAGAACCAGACCCCGGTCGTCAAAGTAACCGGTCCCTTTATGTTCATTTGTCATGACAGTGAGTATAAAGAGAAGGATGCCGATATTGAATGTGCCATCCCGGTCTCGGGAAGAGTTGTTGTGTCTGATGAAAGCATTGAAATCAGGACCCTCGAGGGCGGTGCGATGCTTTCCCTTATTCACAAAGGCCCCTATCACGAAATCCACGAAGCCTGGACACGTATCTTTGCCTATGCCGAAGAACGGGAATATTCCATCACTGGAAACGGACGGGAGCTTTATTATAACGATCCGGGAAAAGTACCGGACGAGGAACTCTTAACTGAACTCCAGATTCCCGTCTCTCTTGAGAAGCTGCCGTCAGTCGTTGGCGGAACGGAGGCGGGAGAATGACATTGCAGGAAATGATTCTCAGGCCGATCGGCAGAGTCAGGGCGGAAAAAGGAGAGTTCACGATAGAGATTGCAGAACAATACCGCCCGGCTCTTGTCGGGTTGGATGGGTTTGGGCATATCGATGTCCTGTGGTGGGCCGATCGTTCCGATACACCGGAACAGCGGAATTTTACGACATGCAGGAAACCGTATACTCATGGTCCTGATACGATCGGGATTTTTGCTACCCGCTCGCCTCAACGGCCCAATCCGATTGCCGTCACGACAACTGATCTTCTCTCTGTCGATCAGGAATCTGGTAGTATCAGACTTTCTTATATCGATGCAGAGAACGGGACGCCGGTCATTGATATTAAGCCCTATCACCCGTCAGGAGAGAGGGTTCGTGAAGTGGTTCTGCCCGCGTGGTGCAGCCATTGGCCCCGGTGGTATGAGGAAAGCTCTTCCTTTGATTGGGATAGAGAATTTACTGAATAACGGGAGATCCTTTCCCTCTTTTTTATAACATACCTATCGACGGAATGTAATCCCGCATTCGTTTGCTGCCGTGAGATGAAATGAATCTGTGCATGGAATATCCGGGTTATTTTATTTTTTGCGTGGTCTTCTCCTTTTTCAGATACGAACGGATCCGATCACCTACATTCTTTCTCAGGTTCCCGTAAAAGATCGCATAGTCGTACATGTGATAGACACCTTCCGGGAAGGTAACACTGGTTGCCGGTAATTCTTCCAGGTTGGAGATGTTTGTTATCACAAGCGCGTTGTTTACGACTTGAGCCGCTGCAAAGTTCGGGTATCTGTCCGGAGTTTCAGGATGTTCATGTTTGAAGAACACCGCTTCGATATTTTCCGAAGCGGGTACAAACGTGGTGTCGGTCTTCCAACTCAGAGGATTTACTACAAATGTTCCGGGAATAATTGTCGGCCCCTGCTTTTCTTTGCCTTCAACATCCGAGATCGTATTATATGTGATAAAACATCCCGTTTCCGTTGCATTTTCACTGATTTTCATCAGGGGATTTTGTTCGAGATCCGATGGTGTAATCGAATATCCGATAACATACGCCGCCACCATTCTCTTCAGTGATTCGGCATCACCGGTCAGGAGTTCTCCTGCTTTCGAGAGTTCAACGACCCTGACCGATCCCTGACTGTGGGCCGCGAGAATAATGGGTCGTTCTCCCTTGTTGAAATGGTTCAGGAAATAATCAAAAGCACGGATGAGGTCCTGCTGTCCCAGATCAAAGATGGGTTTTGCCTCGGTCAGCATCAATGGATTGATTTTTACATTGTTCTGCCGGTAAAACGGTGCGTAAATATTTGCCTGCCCGTCGAATATGCTGGCCTGTTCCACCAGGGTCCAGTGTGCTTTCTCCCGTAATAGCGAATCGCTGATGTCCATCAGGTAGGCGACATTATCGGAGAGGATGGTTGGATACACCCAGAACACATCGACCGGCTGTTTTTCCGTGCTGAAGTATGCGGGCATAGATAGCCAGTTGTCGGGATTTGTATAATCCGGAGCTGCCGGTACATCCGTATCCGGATTAAAGGCGGGTAGTTTTGTTGGAATGCCTAATTCCCTGCCTCGTAGATCATCCAGTGTAAATTTCCCTCCTTGGTTTACGGTCATAATCTGTTTATCTTTGCAACGATATTTATAATTTATTTGATTTCGGGTAACTATTCGGTCATGAGACACTGAATAAATTGGTTGAAGGCAATCCATTCACGGTTCAGTGTCTCATGAAACTATTTCCCGCATTCTTTTATTTTCTGAGTCTTGGTCTCAGCATATCCGCCGGATCGTTTTGAAACATACGTAAAAAAGGTGAGAGTGTTATTCTTATTTCCGGTCAGTATCCGGTCCGGCAGAGTAAAAAACACCTCTTCTCCCCCGCTGGATATGAACAGTTCCATCTTCAAGCAGCCCGGAGAGGTATTTTGCCACTTCATGATGATGTAATCCGGTCATTGCCGTGAGGTCATCGACCGTGCAGGGACGGATACGGAGGGTTTTCAGAATTTGGGCATGTGTACTCTCACCGGCATTACAGATGTCGGGTTGTTCACAGCAGGTTCCGGCAATATCGACCGGTATTTTCTCTTCAGCCAGGTAACTCCTGATGCGTTCGAGTTCATCCGCATTCGGGACCGTGACCCAATCTTCCGCTGCCGGTCTGTCAAGTGTGTTAAGCTGGATCCTGTCAGGTCGGATCTCATGGATGGCAGTGCGGAGAGCGGCAAGCTCTCCAGCGTCTGTATTCAGAGATGGTATCAGGAAAACCTCTAACCAGATCTGCCCCGGGTATTTCTTTCTGAACTCGATCATCCCACTGATGATACTTTCTATGGAAAGTCCCGGGACCGGTTGATGGATGCGTTCAAACGTTTTTTGATCGGTACTAGTCAGCGTAGGGATAACAAGATCTGCGCTGGATAGCTCCGCTCTGACCTCCTTATTGCCCAGCAGACTTCCGTTCGTGAGGACGGCGACCCGATACTGGGGATAGTTCGTTTTCAAATAGGTGATAACGTTACCAAGAGAAAGAGAGAGGGTCGGTTCACCTGAACCGGCAAACGTTATGTAATCGAGAGCCGGACCGTGTGAGAGGACCTCATCCAGCTGTGCGATTACCTCTTCGGTCGGGAAAAATTCCGAACGTTTTGTTGTAAGCCGGTTCGTCGCTCCGCATTCACAGTATACACAGGAATAAGAACAAGTCTTGAAGGGCAGAAGATCGATACCAAGCGATCTGCCGAGCCTTCTGGAATTGACCGGACCGAAGATATGGTTCCCTGTCATTCTTCCCACCTCTTGGATATGCAGTCAGATGTGACTCGTTTCATGTATATCTCTTTTTATCCTTCGGCATAATAATACGATTTTTCTGTTTACTACAGGAATCGGTTACTCGCTGAACCGTTCGTCGGATTTTGCCGATCCTACATCCCGGGAACTTCGGTCGAGCCACCCTGCTTTTGCCGAGCAAAATGCATCGAACGCCGGCACATAGGGTTTGATATCCAGCAGGGGTGTTCCGTCAAGAAGATCCACATTTTCTATCGTCAGGACATTCTCCTTTATTTCGATCAGTCTGACGATTGACAGTCCAATCGCATTCGGTCGTTTTGGTGCTCTGGTGGCAAAGATTCCGTGCTGGACCGTGTCCAAAAACGGGGTGATCTGCAGGGAGTATCCTTTGGATCGGTGAAATGCATAGATGAGGATGATGTGAGTGAACTCCTGGACGTCGTTGAGACCTGGAGAAAACTCCGGGCGTAGAACAATGGTGCCGCGCACGCCTTTCGCTCCTGTTGGCTGAATCGGCATGCCGGCGGTATCGGTATAGGGCGAATGGACGATCCCGATCGGCGTGTATGTGAACGAATCCTGCGTGTCTTCGTGTGACGGGGCGGCTGTTTTTTCTTCGCCATTCCGGCTAATAATCTGATTTGGTTTTTGCATTATGCATCTCTTACTATTTTCTCGGCATTCACATTTTATGGATGTGTAAAGGTCAGCAGTTTCACACCAGTGACCTGCTGGAACGTCGCACCCTGTCCAATGGCATGAAGAACGGCGTTTTCATCACGGACACGCGACCCTGCGATGATGTTTGCTCCGTGATCGAACAATACCTGTGAGAGGGGTGTGCTTGGTCCAAGGATCATGACGAGTGTATCGGGGTCGCAGAGGTTCAGCAGATCATCCATAGTATGATTTATCAGAGAACTTGCGGTGAGTGCGACGATATCTGCCTGAGGGATCAGCTCAGCGGCAGACTGCGCCGGGTAGTCATCTTCTGTGGGGTGAAGTTCGAGGACCCAGAGGTTTTTGACACTTTTTCGGAGTTTTGGAATAAAAGGGAAATGTCCTACAAGCGCCACATTTTTCCCGGCGCCCTTTTCCATAAGTACTTGAGATGCATTCATCTCTACAGCGTTTTGTTCGTCCATGTCCAGAAGCGAGTTGATAGCAGCTATACCAATACTGGCTTCTAATGGATAATCTGATTTTGCATACTTGGCAAGTTCCTGCGCACTTTTCAGGTGCAGAGACCCGGCATCACGCACAACGGTTGTGTGATCGTGACAATTATCCCCTATTATCGTTGTGGCGAGACCACAGTTGGTGCTGCATACGGCGGTCCAGTGAGCTCCGATCAGCACAGATCGAACTGGTACAGACTTGCTCGGCAGATTTGCAAGTAAGTCATCAATGATATTGGTTTTACTCATGAGATTTTTCACCACCTGATGCAGAGTTGATTCGCATAACTCGCCAATCGTTTCGGAGGGTCCGTGGGATCTTCTGCAGAGGATACTATGTGTATGATAAGATAGTTTAAATTACTTGTGCGCATATGAGTAAAATAGTAATGAGGTTATATTTATTATGAAAATATGTATTACTGCACAAGGTGCAGATCTTGAAGTCAATGTCGAGGAGCGGTTTGGCAGAGCTCCGTATTTCATTGTCGTGGACAGTGAAACCGGGTCGTTTGAAACGATCGCAAATCCGTTTATAAATGGTTCCGGCGGCGTGGGTCCAAAAGCGGCCCAGTTGATCATTGATCGCCAGGCAGGTGTTCTTATCAGCGGTCTTTTGGGCGGAAATGCAAAGTCTGTTCTTGATTCCGCAGGTATTACCCAGTATGTCTTCCGCGGTGACGGAACGGTGAGTGCCGCCTTGGATGCATTCAGGAAGAACGCTCTCGATCAGGTGAACTAAATCCTTTTAATAAGGGGATTCAATAAGTGTTTCAATAAATATTCGAGAATAAGATTATGAAATTAGCAATTGCCAGTGGAAAAGGCGGTACCGGTAAGAGTATGGTGGCAGCAAATCTAGCATTCACTCTTGCGATGGAAAGTCAGGTAAGTCTCGTTGACTGTGATGTGGAGGAACCTAATCTTCATCTATTCTTTCCTTCAGATCCCATGACGCGTGACGTAACAGTGCCGATACCGGTGATCGATGAGTTCATTTGTACCTACTGTAAAAAGTGCGGCGAGTTCTGCCGGTATGGCGCTATCTCCGTACTGCCGAAGAAGCTTCTCTTCTTTGCCGATCTTTGTCACTCCTGCGGAGGATGTGTTTTGGTCTGTCCGGAGAACGCAATCCATGAAGAGCCAAAAAGAATCGGAACTCTCTCCGTTTCAACACCGCTTTCAGGTCTGAAACTCGTTACAGGGATGCTGGATACTGGGAGCCCTCTCGCCGTTCCTATAATTCATGAGGTAAAAAAAGAGACCTCGGACGATCCTATCGTGATCTTGGATACGGCTCCGGGAACTTCATGTCCGGTTGTTGAGGCTCTTGAGGGATGCGATGCCTGTATTCTCGTAACGGAGTCTACTCCCTTTGGTCTGCACGATCTAGACCTCGCCGCGGATGTTACAGAGCGGCTCGGTATTCCGGCAGGGGTCATCATCAACCGGAGTGACGGAAAGGATGAGGAGACCCTCCGGTTCTGTGCAGAGCATGGTCTTGATGTCATGCTAACGATTCCGTTCAGCCGTGAAATCGCTTCCATTCAAAGTAGGGGTGATCTTTTATGCCGGGTACAACCGGAGTGGCAGAAGGAGTTTCGTTCTCTCTTTATCAAGTCTAAATTACTTGCGGGGGTGGAATTATGATCAGGATAGCTGTGGTCAGCGGAAAGGGCGGTACGGGAAAAACCATGGTCACCGCCGCTCTCTCCCGTCTGCTCAAAGGCTCTCTTGTGCTTGCAGACTGTGATGTGGATGCTGCGAACCTTGCTCTTGTCCAGAGTCCACGTCTACTCCAGACCGATCCGTTCATGGGAATGAAGGCGGCGGTCATTGATCCAAATCTGTGTATAGAGTGTGGTGCGTGCCAGGAACACTGCCGTTTTAATGCTGTTGATATGGAAGATGAGGCTTACCGGATCAATGCTTCCCGTTGTGAGGGGTGTGCTGTCTGTACGGTGGTCTGTCCGTCCGACGCCGTGAGCATGCAGCCAAGGCAAACCGGTGTGATTCTGTACTCGGAGGTCGCATGTGGTCATTTGGTCCATGCCAGGCTTGTACCTGGCGCAGGAAATTCCGGGCTGCTTGTTCACGCTGTGAAAAAAACAGCACTTGAGCGAGACGGGGATGCCGATATGTTCCTGGTTGACGGTCCGCCCGGAACTGGTTGTCCTCTGATCTCTTCGGTCAGCGGCATGAATGTCGTGCTTGTGATTACTGAACCAAGTGTCTCTGGTCTCCATGATCTTAAACGGGTCATCACGGTCTGTCGTCAGTTCCGTCCGAAGATCTTTGTTGTAGTTAACCGATATGATCTGAACCCTGTACACACGAAAGAGATCGAAACATACTGCCGTGAGGAAGATCTGCCTCTTATCTCTAAGATTCCCTTCGATCACGCGGTGATAGATGCTGTGCGCACCGGGGTCCCGGTCACGGACCTTGGTGTATCCCCTGCATCACAGGCAATCCGGATACTTGCGGATGATCTGAAAAAGGAGTTGATACCCCTTGGCAGCCGGTAAGGAAAACGGGGAGTGCTGTCGTCGCAGAGGGCGGCCGCGGATGAACCAGGGTCCCAACGGCCCCTTACGTGGTCCCTTACGAGGACGGTGTTATGCGCCCCAGTGTAACATCGATGAACAGAAGGAGGTGATCTATCTTTTCCCGGAAGAAATCGCTGCACTGGATTTGATCGACATCCAGCAGCTTGGTCAGGAAGAAGCGTCAATCCTTCTTGGAGTTTCCCGAAAGACTGTATGGCGTGATATCCATGAAGCTCGCCGTAAGGTTGCTGATGGAATATTAAATGGAAAAGTGATCATTATGAAGGAGTGTGCGACTCGGATGAATGGGGCCTGCCCGAAACAGGATGAGACACTGTTTCCCAAGACCAATGGGGGATCATGTCCTCGAGACTCAGCGACGTCTGGCAATACTGTCGATAAATAGGCTGTTTGGTTTTCTCCTGCAAATAGTGCTACAAAGGGTATATTTATATATTTATACGCATATGTGTATATATGGTGCTGTGAATAGTACCAGGGAATACATTAAATGCCAAAATTAGATGGTACAGGACCCCGTAGAACGGGGTCGATGACCGGACGGGGCTTTGGGAAATGCCGGGTTGGACCTGGGCGCACTGAAGTTGTACCGTCAACGGTACAAGCACCTGAGGGTGCAGTACAGCCAGGAGAATACCAGGATCAGTTTCTTTCACAGGCACCAGTTTATGGTGCAGGGCGCGGCGGAATGCCGTGCGGCTGTGGAAATGGACGGGGATTTGGCGGCGGCAGAGGAAACCGTCGGGAATAATATCCTCACATTTTTTGCTTATTTTCGTACTATTATTACAAAAGATGAAA
>CAYSRP010000006.1:20837-25432 GCA_964433475.1 uncultured Methanomicrobiales archaeon | reverse complement strand
GCAGAAAATCGAGATACATCCGCGGACGCAGAACCAACCGTATGGGAATGCGCAAGGCAACCGCCGGATTGAATCTGCAGACCATCGCAGAACAGCGTGTCTCGACCCGTTACCCGAACATGGAAGTTTTAAACTCCTACTGGGTAGGTCAGGACGGTAAAAGCAAATATTTCGAAGTTATCCTTGTTGACAGAAACAGCCCGTCTGTTCTCGCTGACAAGAACCTCGCATGGATTGCAGATGCCCGTGGACGTGTGTTCCGTGGAAAGACCTCCGCAGGAAGAAAGGGACGTGGACTCCACAACCGTGGAACCGGAACTGAAAAGTGCCGCCCGAGTCTTACCTCCCACAATAATCAGGGCAAGTAACCCTGGTTTCATTTTTTTACTATTATGATTACCGACGCATGCGTGTATGCGAACGAAACATCACGCACAACGTTTCGTCGCTTTGCCCTGACCGCCGCTTCATGCGGATTTTCCCGTATTGTTGCCTGCGACCCCGCTGAATACGTTCCCGAATATGCAGGAGTATCCATTCTGAAAGGAAAAGTCATCGCAAAACAAACAGGAAAAGCGTTTTTCGATGCAGTGAAGAAAACACCCGATGGCACAGTTATTTTTGTGCAGGTCGAAGATAACAGTTTCAACCGTACGGCAATTACGACGAAAGGAGTCCATCTTCTGACCGGAATTTCCGATCTTCCAAAAGGCGGATTTGACCATATTGTAGCTAAGATGACGGCAGACCACAACATCGGTGTTGTATTGGATCTTGGAAAGATCCTTGATACAAAATGCAGACGAACGGCTCTGTCACAATATGCAGACATACTTGCGTTCCACAGAAAATTTCATTTCCCGCTGGTTATCGGAAGCGGAGCATCCGAGTATCTGGGACAAAAAAACACCACAGAAATCGTTGCTCTGGCAAATCTTTTCGGTATGACGCGGGCAGAAGTGTTTTGCGCACTGAATGCCCTGGATGGAATTCTGTATCCAAAAAAGACCGTAGAGATCGTGGAGACTGAGACATGAAACCTCTGCCGCCAACACTTCGTGAAAGTCGAAGATATGTTCTTTTCCGAATTCTCGGAGGAACTGTTCCGACACAGAAAGATGTCTATCGCACCATGGCGGATTCCGTAACCTCCCTTTTCGGTGATGCAGGGGCAGCAAAAATGCACCCAGCTGTCGTCTGGTCAAACGGAGATTATGCCATAGCCAGATGTACCCGGGGATATGAACAGTCTCTCGTAGCTGCCCTTTCGATCATCACAAAATCCGCCGGTGAGCCGGTCGCGTTCCGATCGCTTGCAACTTCAGGTACGATTCTTGGTCTAAAACGAAAGGTCATTCTGGAAAAGACAGATGATGCGACATTCCCGGGTTATTTGTGCTATGGTAAGAAGGTTGATAATCTTTCAAAAGATAAAGGACACAGATATCTAACTAGAGATGATATAATTAAGGAGTAAAAATGCAACCACAACAATATCAAATGGGAGGATATGATCGTGCAATCACGATGTTTTCTCCAGACGGACGGCTGTATCAGGTTGAATACGCCCGCGAAGCAGTGAAACGGGGGACAACCGCGGTTGGTATCAAATGCAAATCAGGAGTTGTTCTTCTCGTTGATAAACGGGTAAACTCCCGTCTGCTTGAACCATCATCGATCGAGAAAATTTTCAAAATCGACGAGCACATCGGTGTTGCCTCTTCCGGTCTTGTCGGAGATGCACGTATCCTTGTTGACCGTGCAAGAGTTGAATCACAGATCAACCGGGTAAGTTACGGCGAACCGATCGACGTCCAGACCCTTGCAAAGAAACTCTGCGATCACATGCAGACGTACACATTATTCGGCGGCGCACGTCCGTATGGGACCGCACTTCTGATTGCAGGTGCCGAGACGACTCCGGAAGGCGTAGATTATCATCTCTTTGAAACTGATCCATCGGGAACTCTGCTTGAGTACTCGGCAACGGGAATCGGAATCGGCAGACCTGCTGTCATGAAGCTCTTCGAAAAGGAATACAAAGAGAGCTGCTCTGCAGAAGAGGCGGTCCAGCTCGGACTTAAAGCACTCTACACGGCAACTGAGGGTAAATTTGATATGAATACCGTCGAGATCGGTGTCGCCGGAGATTACACGAAGAAACGTGTTGCGAAGGTTACTGAGGCACCGACCGGCGCAAATGGATCGATTCTCTCATTCAGAAAGTTGAATGCAGATGAAGTAAAGGCAGCTGTTGCCAAATTTTCAAAGACGACTCCTGCGAAAAAAGAGTAAGGTGACCTTATGATTTCCCTTGATGATGCAGTAACAGCCCGTCTGGAAACTCACGGACTGAAGTTTGAATTATTAGTCGACCCGGAACTTGCAGACAAGATGCGGCATGGTGAAGACATCCCCATCGAAGATGTTGTCGCAGCAGAGAACGTGTATGAAAATGCATCGCATGGAGATAAGTCTCCTGATGAGGATTTACAGAAGGCATTCAAAACAACTGAGTTCGAGGTAATTGCAAAAGAGATCATTCTGAAAGGCGAAATCCACCTGACCACTGAACAGCGTCGTCATATCGTTGAAGAGAAGCGTAAGCGTGTTATCTCCTATATCGCAAGAAATGCGGTCAACCCGCAGACAGGTCTTCCCCACCCAGTAGCAAGAATCGAACTGGCACTGGAACAGGTCAGAGTCAATTATGATCCGTTCAAGTCTGTAGACGAACTGGTAAAAGAGACGATGAAGGTACTCCGCCCGATCCTCCCGATCAGATTCGAAGAGAGAAAAATTGCCGTCAGGTTCCCGTTGGACTTTGCGGCAAAAGCCTATGCATCAATATCCGGCGCGGCGTATGTCACTATGGATAAGAATGAGTGGCAAAACGACGGATCGTGGATTTGCGTTGTCACGATTCCTGCTGGAATGCAGGAAGAATTTTTCAATCTGGCGAATGCTGCAGCAAAGGGCGACGCTGAACTGAAGATTCTTGAATAACGCATACTATTAAAACAACTAAAAACGAATATTACTAGATATTTCCAGAGGAATAAAAAATGGCATCCAAAAGTAAGCATGTTGCAAAAGGACGCGTTACCGGCAGTGCCGGACGCTTTGGTCCGAGATACGGCCGTTTCGGTCGTAAGATGGTCAATGAGAGCGAAAAGATCTCCCGCGCGAAACACCTGTGCCCGATGTGTGATACCCTCGCACTAAAACGTGTCGGCACCGGTATCTGGGAATGCAAAAAATGCGGTTACAAATACGCAGGCGGAGCATACGTTCCAGAAACCCCCAACCTTAAGGTTGTCCTTCGTGCAATCGAGACAAAAGGAGTATAATCCTAATGGTTGCATATAAGTGCGCCCGCTGTAAGCAGGCGGTTGAAATCGATACAAATGTTCGCTGCCCATACTGCGGTCACCGTATTCTTTTCAAAGCACGCGGAGCTGGCACGAAAGTATTGAAAGCCAGATGACCATCGTAACTTCATCGCGCAAACCGGCCCCTGAAGTCAGGAAAATTGCAAAGGAGATTGCCTTTGCCCTTAACTTTCCGTATGTTCAACGGGGAAAAACAGGCATTCGTGATATGGGAACCAATGATCCAAAAATTATTTTTCTATCAGGTTCAAAACGGAAAGGTCCGATATTTGACCTGATGGTTAATGGAGAGATTATTTTCTCCATGCTGATCACGAACGTGAATGAAACCGAACGTACCGGCGAGTTTAAAAAAGGACTCGTGACCCGCGAACAGGAACTCTTTGATTTTCTCTCACCTTATATCCCAGTCACTTATGATGAAAAGGCAGATGGTCCGATTGTTTTTTGCGGCACACAGAAAAAACAGTATATCCTGCAGGTCATGGTATGAACCACACGGCGTGTTTTGTTTTTGAGACCCCGTTCGCAGAAAAGCTATACGAAATCCTAATCCCGGAAACCGAGAGCGACCCGGGTGAAAAATCCAATGTGCGGCTCACAAAAGATGAATCTTCCATTACTCTTTTTATAGAGGCAGAAGAAGCATCAGCCCTTCGGGCATCTCTGAATATGTGGCTGCGGTTGGTTAATGTATCCAATGAAGTATTGGAGTTGTAAAAAATGACAGCAACACCCCAGGCGGGCATTCCCCCGCAGATCCAGCAGCAGCTTGGTATGTTCCAGCAGATCCAGCAGCAGCTTCAGCAGGTATCGTCCCAGAAAATGCAGTACGAGATGACGCTCCGTGAAACGAAGCGTGCCCTTGAAGAACTCGAAGCATCCAAAGATGATGCTGTAGTTTTCTCTGCAGTAGGATCTATCCTGATCCAGAAAGACAAAGCATCCGTAAAAACCGATCTTGACGAGAAAATCGAGTCCCTCGAACTTCGTGTAAACTCACTTGATAAACAGGAGAAGGCAATGACCACCAAAGCCACCCAACTCCAGAAGCAAATACAGGACGCGATCAGCGGCGGCGTTCCGGCTGCCCAGTAATTCTTTTTTTTCAGTTACGAATTTATCTAACAGTTTTTTCACGTACAGTAAAGAATAATATTAGTAAAAAATCTCTAAAAACAAGACGACCAAGTCGGAATTCGA
>CAYSRP010000006.1:0-20737 GCA_964433475.1 uncultured Methanomicrobiales archaeon | reverse complement strand
ATCCGAGTCGCGACCGTGACAGGGTCGCATGATAGGCCTCTACACTACTTGGTCAAACGATCATGCACGTCAATCCCGTCGCAAACAAACCTAAATAAGGAGCGACCAAGTCGGAATTCGAATCCGAGTCGCGACCGTGACAGGGTCGCATGATAGGCCTCTACACTACTTGGTCATTTGATTGCGTCTTTAAAATGGTCCCGACTCCCGGAATCGAACCGGGGACATCGCGGTAGCCGCGCAGTACGCCCGCAGGCGTTAATCTTACTACAGCCGCGCACTCTACCTGCTGAGTTAAGTCGGGATTGACTGCTTTAATTAGAAGGCAGTATAAAAATATAAACGTGCCGGTTTTGTAGGGACCCTTTTGGAGAGCAACGACAGAAATATCATTTAAAACAAAAGAATATGAAAGAATCGAGTTGAAATAAATCATGCAGAAAAATACAGGATTCGCTATAGTTGGTTGTTCAAAATGCAGAAGGCTTCTTGTTGCTGACCTTTCCTATGCCACAAAAACCTGCATCTGCGGAAACAGACTTGACCTTGGCAAAACAAAACTGCTCGCGACATCAGAATCGGCAGACGTTGCCGGGGAACTCCTCCGACATATGCAGACACAGAAAAACTCAGGATTTACTTCCGCAGATAAATTCAGCGGATTTACAAAAAAATAGTATTAGTCAAATGGGACTGCTTCTAGATTTGAAGCAAGCTCCCATATTTTTGTCCGTGCATGGATTGGAAGATTGGAATCATTGCTGACTTCGTCAATCATTGAAAGAGCGGTGGCAGCCCGGAGACCAATCGTTTTTTTCTCATCCATTAAAACTTTCATCGTGTTATCGGCCATCCGACGGATATTCCGTGGAATAGTCGGGTCATCACTCATTGCATGCAATGTCATTATACACTGTTTAATCATATCTTCCGGATTTGCCATATCTAGCTCCCATCCCCAAAATGTGTAACTCATGTTATACTTATGCGAAAATAAAGACTCCCTTTTTTTCTTCAAACATTTATACTCAGAAAACCAAACTTTATAGCAGAGAGAAATAGCCATGACAAAAAATCCTGAAGATATAATGACAGGGTATCTCCTGAATGGCGGGAAGATGCTTTCAGAGATATGCCCTAAATGCGGAGCCCCCCTCTTTGAGGTAAAAGGAGAGAAGATGTGCGTGGTCTGCGAAAATACGGAAAAAAAAGAAACAGTCACGCAGAAAGTTCCGGAAAATCTCAGAGTAATTGTGCCGAAATATGCGGAAGCAGAATCAGCCCCGTCTTCTGCCATGAACAACATCACGACTGAACTTGATTCACTCATACTCGAATTATGTTCACGTGCAAGAAACGAAAACGAACCGGACCGCTGTCTTACGATCATGGAATGCATCCGGACCGCTGCAGAAGCAAAAACAATGTTATCAAGATAATGAAAGTTGTCGGCGTGGTCGGATACCCGGCAAGTGGAAAAGGTGAATTTTCGAATATCGCGAAAAATCAGGGGATTCCGGTAGTGGTCATGGGTGACATGATCCGAAGAAAGGTCATGGAAAACGGATTGCCATTAACTGATGAAAATATCGGGAACACCGCACGTGAACTCCGTGCTGAACTTGGCATGGATGCCATTGCAATTTTAACCGCCAACGAGATCAAAAAAATAATGCCAAAGGTTGTTATCATCGATGGTATCAGAGGAGATGCAGAAGTAAAATACTTCAGATCCGTATTCTCTGAATTCCATCTTCTTGCAATCACCGCCTCCTTTGAAACCCGCCTTCTAAGAATGAAAAGTAGGGGGAGGAGTGACGACACGACCACACCCGAAACACTTTGTTCACGTGATGAGCGTGAAGAATCATTTGGACTTGTACGGGCAATGTCTCTTGCAGACACCAAAATTGAAAATGAATCGACCCGCGAAGAATTCATTGCAAAAATAAAAACATATCTGGAGAATATCGCATGAAAATATATTTCGCCTCCTCATCCAAAGTGTGGGATGACCCGTCATGGGTATCGGGAATTCCCGAAGCTGGTTTTGACGGCTGGGAAATATCAGCTGACGGAAACTATCGTCTGGACAAAACCGATACATTTGCCTCGGTGAGGCATGAAATCGATGAATATGGTCTGAACGTTTCTGTTCACGCACCGTTCAGCGACTTAAATCCCGCATCGATCAATATGCCGATCTGGGAGGAAACCGTAAAGCAGTTCACCATCTGTATAGAACAGGCATCCCTCATTACGGATACGGTTGTCCTGCACCCGGGATACTTATCACCAATCAGCCGCTTCGATCCGGCACCTGCCTGGAAAAATCACAAACAGGCATGCATCCGTCTTGGAGAAGCCGCTGAAAAATCGGGAGTTACCGCATGCCTTGAAAACATGCCGAACCTTGAGGATTTCTTCTGCCGGGACCCGTATGAACTGGACGGATTTGTCGACGGTGTCTTAGGGATGGGACTCACTCTTGATATCGGGCATGCCAACACCACCGGAAATCTGGATGAATTCTGTAAAGTCATTTTGCCGAAAGCCCATCACCTTCACGTTCATGACAACCACGGAAAATATGATGAACATCTCCCTCTGGGAAGTGGCTCGATCAACTGGGATAAGATCATGCCGCAGATCGTGAAAAAATACAAAGGAAAAATCATTGTGGTCGAAGGACGCAGCCCGGAAGAGGGAAAGAAAAGTCTTGAATTCCTGAGGAAGTGGTTCTGACATGCCGGGTGAAACACTCTTTGTGCATTTTCTTGGAACTGCCGGAGCTCTGCCGACACCACTCCGGAACCCGTCATGCATAATGATCAGGAGGGGATCCGATACACTCCTTTTCGACTGCGGAGAGGGAGCCCAGCAGCAAATGATGCGGCTCAAAACCGGATTTACAGTAAATGCGATTTTTGTTACTCATTGGCACGCAGACCACTATCTTGGTATATTCGGACTCGTAGAAACAATGGCATTCAATGGGAGAACCGAACCCCTGACTATCTACGGACCGAAGGGAGTTGACTGGTTTGTTGACATCATTCACCAGCTCACGCCGAAGATTCCATTCCCGCTTAATGCGGTAGAAGTATCCGACGGGGATGTGACCATTTTTGACGGATATTCGGTTGTCGCCTTCAAAACCTTCCATGGGATCGAAAGTGTAGGTTATGTTCTGGAGGAGGATATGCGGCCCGGCAGATTTGACCGTGAAGAAGCAATTTCTCTTGGCGTAAAACCAGGACCGCTTTTTGGGAAACTGCAGAGGGGAAACACTGTCAAAATTATTCGTGACGGTGAAGAAATCACCATCACGCCCGAGATGGTCATGGGTGATAGACGCCGCGGACGAAAAATCGTTTATACCGGAGACACACGTCCTGTCAAAAATCAGCATGAATTGATGTCTCATGCAGATCTGCTGATTCACGAAGCGACGTTCAATGAAGAAGAAGGTGTTGAGAGAGCAAAAGAGGCATGGCACTCCACCGCATGCGAGGCAGGGCAGATTGCTTCTCTTGTCAACCCGAAAACCCTGGCACTTGTTCATTTTAGTTCAAGATACACAAACCCGACTAATCATCTAAAAGATGCAAGAGAATTCTTCGGCGGGGAAATTATTGCACCAAATGATTTGACAACGGTCGAAATTCCATTCAGTGATGAATAGTCACCCATTACATCTTGCTACCAACTGAAAGATGCCTTATCCCCAATATTCTTAAGAAACCAAGAGCAACTATACAATAAGCGAGAAATACATGCCTGAACCGGACAGTAAACAACCCCTCAAAATATATTCAAAAAATGGTTCCGTAACTACTGTACGCAGCCCGGTCAGAAATAAAATCCTTGAATTAATATCAGATGAAGGCTCGGTCACTTTTTCCCGGATCATGGAATCTACCGGTCTTTCCAAATCCACCATTTCAGGATATGTCAGTTCTCTGGAAAACAGTGGTCTGATTACTGCTGTACAAAATCCAACCGATGGACGGAAAAAGAGTTATGTGTTGTCCGCATCCCTCATTGGAAGCATCATCCCAACCTGCCACAACGGAGGATCTGAATTCCGTGAACTTATCAGGCAGGCGTACACCAATTACGATAGAGTCGATTACAAGCAGATCATTCCGCACATTATCAAAGTTGCCCTTAGTGAGGCGGGAATTAATATCGATCCGATCCTTGTGCGTGGCGGAGAGATTTTAGGAGAGGCGATTGCAGTTTATCTCGTTGCCAATACTCTGGAAAAAACTCTGGCAAACGTCATTGAATTCTGGCACCACTACGGATTCGGTGAAGTAAAACTAAAATCCACATCCCCCCTTCAACTGGAAATCTACCAATGCTATGAATGTATGATCATGCCAAAGGGGATCGGGAAGTGCTGTGTATTGTCCCAGGGAATGTTTGAAGCTATTTTTTCCGCATATTACAATGAAAGTATCAATGTTGAAGAAGTTCAATGTATGACAGAAAATTGTGACTGCTGCTGCATGGAAATCAGCGAACCAGTCGGAAGAGTATAAAAAAAGTAATTGTTATTCAGTTATTTTCTCTGGTGCCTAACGCCGAAAATTGCTGCCGCACCAAAAATTCCGATAACGAGTCCTGCTAACGGAGCCGGACTTGCCGCAGGAGTTGAACCATCCGTTAAACCCAGAAGATACCCGGCAGGAGATCCTGTAAGATAACTCCATCCTGCAAGGACCACACTGCCGGATGATACCTGCGTAAGCGAACTGAACTGACCGGAAACATCGGGGTAAACGACCTCCAGTAAGGCGCCTGCGGAGGTGACGGTCATCCATAAGGGAGATGTCCATCCAACTCCGGCAATAAGATAATCATCACCCACTTGGGCAACACCGTAAGGAACCGCACCGCGGAACTCTTTTTCCCAGGTAAGATTACCATCTGCAGAAATCATTGCTCCCCAGATAATACCATAAGAATCTGTAAGATTATATGGAGAGGTCGTACCAGCAACAAAATATCCGCCACCGTCTGCTGTGCATAAAACATACGCTGTGCTTCCATTTCCATAATACTCGGTCTGTAAAGCATCTGTTTTGATGACGGTATTCCAAACAACGGAACCACCGTCTTTTATCTTCATGATCCAAGATTCACTGCTTACCTGAGATGTATTTGATGTGGTCCCGCCAACCAGAACGTATGAACCGTCAGTATCCTGAATCATTGAAACAGGAATCCTGTCATTCGGAAGAGATAGCTGATCATTTGCCGGAGCTCCCGTACTTAAGAGAAAACTCTGGGTAAATCCGGTATCTGTGTCCCAGAACCATCCTGCGAACTTGATCGTATCATCCGTAACAACTATCGGATTCGCACCGGCACCAATACCAATCTGGGGCATTTCATACACAATCTTACCGGATGAATCTGCACGGCAGAGATATGTATCGGTTCCAAGAGTAGTAACATACAGACAGCCGCCATCTGATAAGGTAATAATCGAACGGAACTCGGAACCAGTAACATTTGTAGACCAGAGTTCCTCTCCATTGAAATTCGTTTTCAGAAGAGAGAGCGTACCATCGTGGAGAACACCAAGGTAATATCCGCCATCACTTGTTGCATCCACAGCCAAAAGGTCTGTGTAGTAATCACCAATATGATAGGATACATTCAGATTTTCAGTTAGTGCCGCCTGACCTGCACCGCAGAAAAGAACTGCTGCAAGAAGGAGAATCAGCACCGCGTTTATTCGTCGGGACATATACAGTATATTTACGTTTCTTCTTAGTATCTTTTGTTGTTGCCATGTTCGCACCCCTCTCATTAATGATAGTTTAAAACAAAACATAACCCTGCGTGAAAGCAGAATTCGACGGAACCCAGGTAATTGCCCCCTCTGAAGCCCTACCGCTCTACGAGCAAAGCGGCTACGGACGTCCGGATAAATCATCAGGATCACTCCGTCTCGACCCGAAAGAAGCACTTTATCTTATGGCACGGGGCAAAATAGAAATTCCTGGACTCTCATTTGACACACTATTAACCGAATGTGCCAAAACCCCGGGATTCTTACGAAACTTTGTCGTATATAGAGACCTCAGAGAACGGGGTTATGTTGTAACCACAGGACCACAGGATTTTCGTGTCTTCCCGCGGGGACTCAGACCCGGAAAGGGGCAGTCCCGTTATTTAATGCGTGTATTATCTGAGAGGGATTTAGTCGATTTCGCCGCAATCATCAAAGATGCAACGACCTCGGCAAACATGCGTAAACAGTTTATTCTCGCAGTTCTGGATGATGAACACGAACTCACTTACTATGAGATCAGGATAGGTTCGCCAACTGCGGCCAAACCGATGGAAATCCCATATGACATCCATGCAAAAATTGCAGGGATTCCCTCATACGTAACTGAAGATGGGGATAACATCACGGAAAAACTAAAGAATGTCTGGCTTGGAACCATGCTGGACGGGACGAGACTCTTTCTGTCTCCACTGGAAACCGCATGGCTCATGGAAACAGGACATCTTGAAACGGAACCAGTAATGACCGTTGATGAGTATGTAAAGCTTGCAGCATCTGCCGATTCAGAGTTTATGGACAAACTCACTCTCTATCGGCATCTGAAAAATCTTGGATTCTCTCCCCGGTCAGGTTATAAATATGGTCATCACTTCCGTGTATACACGGAAAGCGGCAAACACTCGGAGATGCTCGCCCATGTCGTACCGGTTGGAACACTTATGTCCATGAGTGCCATCTCCAGATCTGTACGTCTCGCACACAGCGTCAAAAAGAAGATGTTTTATGCTTCAATCTCCGAAACTGAAATTACCGAAGTCGAATTCGCCAGAATGAAAATGTAATGTGAAAAATATGGCAGAACAAATTAACCCCTGGTCAAGCGCTCCGAAAGTCGACATAAACAGGCTCTTTGAAGAGTTCGGCATCGAATCGTTTGCCGGCCAGAAACAGATTCTGAAAGACCAGCCGGTCTTCATCAGAAGAGATATCGTCTCAGGACATCGCGGCTATGAGACAATATCGGATGCGATCAATAATAAAAAACCGTTCCACGTCTTAACCGGATTTATGCCGTCGGGTCATCCCCACTTCGGTCATCTGATGGTGATGAAGGAGGTTGTCTGGCACATCAATCAGGGAGGGCGCGGATTTATATCAATAGCAGACAGAGAGGCACACGCGGTCCGTGGACTCTCATGGGATACCTGCGACAAATATGCCCGCGAATACATGGAGTGCCTCTATGCCCTAGGATTTAAAGGAGAAATCTACTCTCAGCGAAGAAATAATGCTTTGAAAGATCTGGCATTCGAAGCGGCAACAAAGATAAACTTCTCCAATCTTTCAGCAATATACGGATTTGGCCCTGATACCGAACTAGCCCATGCAATGAGCGTTGCCATGCAGGTCGGAGATATCCTTTATCCGCAACTCGTAGGAGGTATTGCTCCAACGGTCGTTCCGGTGGGAATCGACCAGGACCCGCACATCAGGCTTACCCGTGATGTTGCCAACTCCCTCCGCATGTTCCTCGTCGAAGACCGCGGGACCCACATTAGCATTCGTGTGAAAAAAGCATCACCCGAGGCGATAGATGCAGTTGCAAAATATTTCAAGGGCTCAAAGAAATATGAAGGACACATCGATCTTCCTGCCGGACACACCGTTCCCGAGGTTGACGAAATTGTCCGTTCAATAGAACAGACGTTCGGAGGATATGGATTTATTCTGCCATCCTCAACTTATCACAGTTTCCTTCAGGGACTTCAAGGAGGAAAAATGTCCTCTTCTGTCCCGGATAGCCTTGTCTGGTTTGACGACGATGATAAGGATGTCAAGAAAAAAATCATGGGGGCACTGACTGGCGGACGTCAGACCCTCGAAGAACAGAAAAAACTCGGCGGGGAACCGGAAAAATGTTCAGTATATCAACTCAACAAATTCCACATGCAGGATGACGATAAGGAACTTGCAAAGATGTGCGAATCATGTAAAGCGGGTGAACTGATGTGCGGTACATGCAAGAAGGAAACACTTGAGCGTGTCCGCGTCTTCCTCAAAGAATTTAAAGAGAAACGTGATGAAGTATCACATATGGTGGAGTGGTAAAATGGATCTCACAATAAATGAAAAACGGATACTGACCTCACTCAGCAAATCCGATCCTGTTTCAGCAGAAAAACTCGCAGAAAAAATGGATGCCCCCGTCGAATCAGTTATCCAGTGGGCACACCTCTGTGCAGAAAAAGATCTTGTGACCCTCGATAAGGACGTGACCGAAGTTGCAGTGCTCACCCCGGAAGGTGAAAAATATGCAAAAGAGGGACTCCCCGAACGTCAGATCCTTGCAAGTATCAACGGCTCGATCCCCATGAGTGAACTGACGAAAAATCCCCTCTCAAAAATCGCGATCGGCTGGCTCAGAAAAAAGAACTGGATCGTTATCAAAGACGGGATCGTTTCAGTAAATGCAGAAATCGTTATCGGAGACGATGAGAAAGCTCTGCAAAATCCTGTTCCGGGAACTCCTGCCTGTAAAGAACTGGTAAAACGCGGGCTCGTGCAGATTTCCGAAAACACCACCTGGAAAATATCTCTCACCCCAGATGGTGCAGAACTCATAAAGGAAGGACTCGACCTGAGAGAGGAAATCGTCAACCTTACCCGCGAGCAGATCCTTTCAGGTGAATGGAAGGACCTGCCGCTCAGAAAATACAACGTCGACACACTCCCTAAGAAAATCTACGGAGGGCGTGTTCACCCGAACCAGCAGATCTTAGATGAGATCCGCGACATTCTTTTTGAAATGGGATTTACTGAGTTCTACGGTTCGATCGTTCAGAACTCGTTCTGGAATTTCGACGCACTCTACCAGCCTCAGGATCATCCCGCACGGGAAATGCAGGATACGTTCCACCTCGCAGAAGAACTCCCGGTTCCCGATGGATGGGAAAAGATCCGTGACATCCATATGTTCGGCGGCAACACAGGTTCAACTGGGTGGGGCGGGGAATGGAATTATGACATTGCAAAGAAATGTGTTCTGAGGACACATTCCACATCACTTTCCATCCAATACATAGCAAAGAACCCAAACCCGCCACTGAAGGCGTTCTCGATCTCCCGTGTTTACCGTCGGGAGACAATCGACCCAACGCACCTGCCTGAATTTGAACAACTGGAAGGCATCGTCATGGACAAAGATCTCCACTTTGGTCACCTGCTTGGATTCTTCAAGGAATTCTTCGGCAGGATGGGATTTGAGGAAGTCAGATTCCGTCCGGGCTACTTTCCCTACACAGAACCTTCTGTTGAGCCGGAAGTCTGGGTCGACGGACTCGGCTGGGTCGAGTTAGGCGGAGCAGGTGTTTTTAGAAAGGAAGTCACCGCACCATGGGGAATCGACTGTCCGGTCCTTGCCTGGGGACTTGGTGTCTCACGGGTTTCCATGCTGAGACTCGGCTTAAAAGACCTGCGCCAGTTGTATAAAAGTGATATTGACTGGATACGGGGAAGTCCTGTGAGGAGGGTCTGAAATGCCAATTGTAAAACTCAACAATGAATACCTGACACGATTAACGGGGACTGATATCGATACGATCCGCGCCAATCTGCCGATGATGGGCTCTGAAGTGGAACGTGAGGATAAGGAGCAGACCGATGTACAGTTCTTCCCGAACCGTCCGGACCTGTATAGTGCAGAGGGTACAGCCCGTGCTCTCCGTGGATACCTCGGGATCGAGACTGGTCTGCCAAAGTATGAAGTGAAACCATCAGGAATTTCCTTCACGGTCGACCCGAAACTCGCAAAGATCCGCCCACTGATTGGATCTGCTGTGATCAGAAATATTCATATGGATAGTGTGATGATCGAGTCCCTGATGGGACTTCAGGAATCCCTTCACTGGGCAGTCGGCCGCGGAAGGAAAAAGGTGGCGATCGGTGTCCATGACCTGGACAAGATCGAAGGTCCATTCTCCTACATAGCAGCGGACCGCAAGACAAAATTCGTGCCGCTCGATTACAACAATGAAATGACGATGGAAGAAATTCTTGCAGAGCATCCAAAAGGAAAAGCCTATGCAAAAATCGTCGAGGACTTCGATTTGTTCCCCCTGATTGTCGATGCAAAGAACAGAGTATGTTCCTTCCCGCCAATCATCAACGGTGAACTGACAAGAGTCACAGAGAATACGCATAACATCCTCTTGGATATTACCGGAATTGAACCGCGTGCAGTCAGCGTAGCGGTCAATATCCTCTGCGCAGCCTTTGCCGAGATGGGAGCATCCATCGAATCGGTAAATATCGAAGGTGTGGAAACCCCCACCCTTCGCCCGGAGAAACGGAACGTATCCGTTTCCGCATGCAGCAAACTGACTGGTATCCCGCTTACTGCCAAACAGATGGCAGAACTTCTCTTGAAGATGCGTTTTGGTGCCGAAGTGATGAATGATGATACGGTGCGTGTCGCAGTTCCGTGCTATCGTTCCGATATCATGCATGACCATGATATATATGAGGATGTGGCTATTTCCTTTGGTTACGATAAAATCGAGACCAGCCTGCCTCCAAGTTTCACGGTTGGAAAGCCCCACCCAGTTCAGAAACTTTACAGTCTGGTCCGTAAAGCAATGGTTGGACTTTCATATATCGAAAATACACCATTCACTCTGACGAGTGAGAAAGTTTCCTATGGTATGATGAACAGACCGGAAAATCCTGATGCTCTGCATGTTCTTCACCCGATAAGTGAAGATCAGACTATCATCAGAACAGATATCCTGCCGATGCTGATGGAATCACTCTCGATCAACCGTTCACGCGAACTCCCGCAGAATATTTTTGCTTGCGGGGACGTTGTGGAAAAACTCGTTACCTATCCAAAGATGGCGGCGGCTTCGATTCAGACAACTGCAGATTTTTCAATGATATACGCAGTTATGGATTCGTTCTGCCAGATGATGTCGATCCCATATGTGGTAAAGGAATCATCAGATCCTGCATTCATCCCGGGAAGATGCGGTGATATTTATGTTTCGGGTAAGAAGGTCGGCGCCTTTGGAGAGATCAATCCCGATGTGCTGGTAGCTTTCGGACTGGAACACCCTGTCGCAGCATTCGAGATGGACCTGAGAGGGTTTGTCGAAAAGGAATAAAGCGGATTCATTTTCAATAAAAATATTTTTTTATCTTTTTTTCTATCTCACATATAAGTTGTAACGAACTTGGATGAACTTATCAACTCATAATTTATTTACTTATGTAAGCTAAACAATATGCTATAATGAAACATGTACAAATACTTCTGGTTTTCCTGCTGGTCCTTGCCATATTTTCCGGCACCGCCCTTGGCTGGACCCCGGTGACGATCACCGATGACTCCGGGTTTGAATCCATAATAGAAACTCAGCCGCAGACCATCGTCTCACTTGCCCCGACAAACACAGAAATTATTTTTGCTCTCGGACTTGGTGACAAGGTCGTTGGCGTTACCGAATACTGTAACTATCCGGAAGAAGCCCTGACAAAACAGACTGTCGGGGGGTATTCTACCATTAATGTGGAAAAAATCGTTACCGCAAATCCGGATATCATCTTTGCTAACCCAATGAACGGACAGGAGAATATTGATTCTCTCCGTCAACTGGGATATACAGTTATCGTCATCCAGTCAGACAGCGTTGACGGAACATATGATGCAATCCAAATGATTGGAACATGTACCGGTACGACCGCTGAGGCAGATTCTATTATATCTGATATGAAGATTCGGATTCAGGCAATAACGGATAAACTTACAGGTGTTACAGAAAAACCAACGGTCATGCACGCAATGAGTGTCGACCCATACTGGGTTTCCGGATCCAATACATTCCAGAATGAACTGATCACTCTTGCGGGCGGAACAAATGCCTTCGCTGATGTGGACGGCTGGGGAGTGGTCACGCTGGAAAAACTGCTTACGACCGATCCTGAGATCATTCTGGTTGACTCAGGTTCAAAGATGGGAACTACCGGCGAAAACACGCTCCAGAAAGCATTCCTGACTGATGAGAGACTCAGCAGTATCACTGCTGTAAAAAACAAGGCAGTCTATGTCATGGATTCTGATACGTTCGATAGAAGCGGACCAAGGATCGTTGACTCTCTTGAACAACTTGCACAGATACTTCATCCGGAGATCTTCGGCGATTACGCAGAACCTGAATCGACCGCAACATCACCCGGATTTGGTGCGGTCCTGGTTATTGCCGGTGTTATCGGTGCTCTCTTCATCTGCAGAAGAAAGTGAGAAGAGATCATACCACACACCTTTATTTTACTTAACACAAACAATATACTTACAATTATGCTTCGTCACCCCATTCTCCTCCTTCCGGTGCTTCTCATCGTTCTCCTGATAAGCATTGTTATCACTACTTGTATCGGAGTGTCGGGGTTGTCCCTTCTTACTTTTGATTCGGATATGATCCATAAACTGATTTTTGAAGTCAGGCTTCCACGGATAATCGGGGCTCTCTTGGTAGGAGGAGGGCTCGCAGCTGCCGGTTGTGTCATGCAGGGACTTTTCAGAAATCCAATGGCAGACCCATATATCATCGGAACCTCTACCGGCGGTGCTCTTGGGGCCGCCTGTGCGATTGTTTTTCTCGGCGGATTATTAATGCCGCTCTTTGCCTTTATCGGAGCGACCGCATCAACGATCACCGTGTATATAATTTCACAAAGAAACGGCAGGATGGCAGTTGAAACCCTACTTCTGTCAGGGATTGCCGTTTCACTTTTCCTTTCCGCTATGCTTTCCTTCATCATGTACATGTCCGGAAACAGCCTTCACCAGATTATGTTCTGGATGATGGGGGGCTTCTGGAACATGTACTGGGACGACGTGAGTCTTGCTCTCTTAATCCCAGCAGCTGCAGTCATTCTCTACATCTTTTCCCGTGACCTGAACGTTATGGCTCTTGGGGAGGAGGAGGCGATCCATCTTGGCGTCAACACTGAGAGAACGAAAAAGATTCTTCTCATGGTCTCCACATTTATCACTGCTATCGCCGTTTCCGTTTCCGGTTGTATCGGGTTTGTTGGACTCATCATACCACACATCATGCGGATTTTTACCGGTCCTGATCATAGGATCCTTCTTCCGGCATCCATGCTGGCGGGATCCATTCTTCTCATGTGGGCAGATACATTTGCCAGAACGATGCCTGTTGAAATTCCGGTTGGAATTATCACCGCATTCCTCGGAGCTCCCTTCTTCATTTATCTGCTTCGACGGAGGACACGGGTATGACACCAACCATTTCCGCGGAAAATATATCAATAAGTTACGGAGATCATCATGTTATCGAACAGTTCTCCCTCGCTGTTGAACAGGGGGGCTTCATCGGGATTCTTGGACCAAATGGATGCGGGAAGACAACATTTCTTCGGGCTCTATCCCGAATACTCAAACCGGATAACGGTGCGGTTTTCATTGAGGGACTCGATGCCCAGTCATATGATTCACGTGCCCTTGCAAAAATAATCGGGTGCGTGGGTCAGGAAACAGATGTGGCATTTCCATTTTCAGTCCGTGAGATTGTTCTTATGGGAAGATATCCCCATATCGGAAAACTGGCTCCTCTTTCTGAAACGGATTTGATTATAGCCGATGAAGCAATGAAAACGACAAACACCCTTCATCTCGCTGACAGACTTATCACTGAAGTCTCTGGAGGAGAACGCCAGCGTGTTCTGATTGCAAGAACGCTTACCCAGCAACCGAAAATTCTCCTTCTGGATGAACCTACCTCGCATCTGGATATCAATCATCAAATCGATATTATGGAGTTAATCCGTAACCTTACACCTGAAATCACGGTCATCGGTGTATTTCACGATTTGAATCTGGCATCGTACTTCTGTGACAGGATCGTGCTGATGAAAGAGGGAAAGATTCTTGCTGTTGGAACACCGGGAGAGGTTCTAACGCCCGATAAAATCAGGGAGAGTTTTTCTGTCAAAATGATGGCTACCACCCATCCTCTTACCGGAAAGCCGTATCTTATACCAGAATACGGCGTTCAGCCGACTTCAAATTCTACTCACATTCACGTGATTTCAGGCGGAGGAACTGGAACAGAGATCCTTTATACCTTGTGTCTTCACGGTTTTTCCGTATCTGCCGGTGTATTGGCAGCGAACGATTCAGACTGTCTTGCGGCAGTAAAACTGGGACTGGAGACAATCATAGAACCGCCATTTTCAGTGGTGAGTGATAATTCTGTCAAAAAACTGAAAATAATGCTTACGAATGCTGACAAAATCGTGGTCACGGGGATGCCGGTCGGAAATGGAAATCTGGCAAATCTGACGGCACTCACCGATATATCCACACCGGTGTATCTGATTGGCGAAGGGATGGATTACACAGATGGGGAAGCAACACGAATACGCAAAACTCTGATAAAGAACGGAGCAATCGTTACATCAGGTGTCACGAACCTTATGAAAATACTTTATGAGTAAATTACACTGGAAAATAGGGAATCTATGAATAACATCGGCATCTCCACAAACTGCGTAATGGATCGGTCTCTTGAATCTGCTCTCACCATACTGGAACCTCTGACAGATTTTGTAGAGATCCAGTGTGATGCAAATCATTCTCTTTTTCATCATGCATCAGTATTGGATAAATTTGATCTGAGATATACAATCCATGCTCCGACAGCAGACGGAAATATTGCCGAGCCGTTTGAACCGATCAGAAAGGCAAGCATCGAGATAATTAGGGAAACTGCCAGCATCGCAGATTCGGCAGGTGCCGAGAAATTAGTTCTTCACCCGGGATTTTGTCTGGAGCCGGAAAACCGTGCGGCATCGATCTCTGCTCTGCACAAATCAATCACAGAACTGGGAACTCTTCAGAATGATTTCTCAGTTAGGTTCGTAATGGAAAATCTCGGATCCATGGATTGCTGCTTTTTTCAGACACCGGACCTTCTCCGGGAAATCCGTGATGCAGGGCTTGGCTTCGTTTTAGATGTAGGACACGCGAACCTCACAAAGACACTGGATGCTTTTTTGAAACAAAAACCGGATCATTTCCATCTCCATGACAATCATGGAATATGGGATGAACATGCCGCATGCGGAACCGGCACCGTGGATTTCTCCAGCGTTCTTTCAGATACTGGGAATGCAACACTGATTCTTGAGGTAATCAGGCTTGAAGACGTAAAACCAGGACTTAGCTATCTCAAGTCATTAGGATTTTCAGTATTATCCAAAGTATAACACAAACTCATATAACTTCATTGATCATATAAATATAAACTATCTCTACCGGAGATTACCCATGTTAGAAAACGAATACCAACTAGAATACTTCAGAGAAAACGGTTTCGTCCGCAAAATCTGTAAGAAATGTGGCAGTGCGTTTTGGACCCTGGACCCAAATCGTGAAATCTGCGGTGACGCCCCATGTGAACCCTACCAGTTCATTGGAAATCCTATTTTCAAAAAGCACAACGTGGCAGAAATGCGGGAAGCCTATCTCTCATTCTTTGAGAGAAATGGTCACACCAGAATCAACAGATACCCGGTAGCTGCAAGATGGCGTGACGATATATATCTCACCATAGCTTCCATCGCAGACTTCCAGCCGTTTGTAACAAGCGGAGTCTGTCCCCCTCCGGCAAACCCGCTCACAATATCACAGCCCTGTATCAGACTCAATGATCTCGACAATGTTGGAAGGTCCGGAAGACACTTCACCTGCTTTGAAATGATGGCGCACCACGCCTTCAACACTGACGAAAAACCCATCTATTGGAAAGATCACTGTCTTGAACTCTGCAGCGGATTTGTCAAATCGCTCGGCGGCGATATAAACAACCTTACCTACAAAGAAAACCCGTGGTTCGGCGGCGGAAATGCCGGAGCTAGTGTCGAGGTCTTAATGGGGGGTCTCGAAATAGCCACACTGGTTTTCATGAATCTGTCCCGGAAAAATTCCGGCAAACCTCCGGTAAACATTGAGGGAAAAGACTACTATGAGATGCCGCTTAGGATCGTTGATACCGGATATGGTCTTGAGCGGTTCACCTGGGCATCATGCGGTACACCTACTGCCTATGATGCAGTTTTCCCGGAGATGATTTCAAGGGTCCTCAACTCCGCAGGCATGGAAAATTATCTTGATAATAAAGAGATTGAGCGGATCCTCGGACTCAATGCTAAGTTTGCCGGACTCATGGATATCCGCGGCGATAAAATCAGGAATCTCAGACAGCAGGTTGCTGATGCAACCAATATCTCCTTGTCCAAACTCGAAGAGATCATCGTGCCGATGGAAAGTGTCTATGCTCTCTGCGACCACACCAGATGCCTCGCCTACATGCTCGGCGATTTAATCGTACCGTCCAATGTCCGCGAAGGATATCTTGCACGTCTCGTTCTGCGCCGCAGCATCAGAATGATGCAGGATTTAAAACTCGATGAGGAACTCGGAGATCTTGTAGTTTCACAGATGGAGACGATAGGTTTCGCCAACTTTGAACAGAATGAGGATATCGTCCGGCAGATCATCGAACGCGAAGTCGAGAAATATAATACCACGATCGAACGCGGAACCAGAACTGTTCAGCGTATCGGACAGACCTATGTCAAGAAGGATGAACCGGTACCGCTCTCAGAACTTATTACCCTTTATGACTCGCACGGTATCCCAGTAGATTTGATGGGTAAGATTCTGAAAGATACCGGAGCAAAATTCGACATTCCGGACGACTTTGATTCGCAGATCGCAGACATGCATTCCGAGAACGAGACGGAAAAGCCAGTTTCACCACTCGCAAAATATGCTGAGCGGATTGCAAAACTCCCGGAAACACGCAAGAGTTTCTATGAACGCCCAGAGGATATGGAGTTTGACGCAACGGTCCTTGATATTTTCGATGATTATGTTGTACTTGATGCAACTCTTTTCTATCCAGAAGGGGGAGGACAACCATCCGACACTGGTATGCTTGTCACGAAGACGGCAATCGTCCGTGTAGATGAAGTCCTGAAGTCTGAGAATGTGATTCTTCATAAGGTCCGTGAGAATACCCTGAAACGCGGTGACCGTGTCAAGGGAGTGTTGGATGAAGACCGCAGATGGGCACTTATGCGTCATCACTCCGGAACCCATATGGTTCTTCGTGCTGCAAAGGAAGTTCTTGGTCCGCACATTCATCAGGCAGGTTCACAACTCTCCACAGATATCGCAAGACTGGATATCAGACACTACACGCATATCACTCCGGATGAACTGAAGCAGATCGAAATCATCGCCAACCGTCTGGTTATGGAAAATCTTCCCACTATGATCAAGGTGGAGCCAAGAGTGAAAGCCGAACAGAAATTCGGGTTCAGTCTTTATCAGGGAGGTGTTCCACCTGGAAAAGAAATTCGCGTTGTACAGATGGGGGCAGAAGTTCAGGCATGTGCCGGGACCCACTGTCAGAGTACTGGTGAAATCGGCCCGATCAAGATCCTGAAACTGGAACACATTCAGGATGGTGTTGAGCGTATCGAGTTTGCGGCAGGCTTCGCGGCTCTTGACGCGATGCAGCATATCCAGACACTACTGACTGCATCAGCAGATACCTTATCTGTGCAGACAGAAATCCTGCCTGCTTCTGTTGAGCGATTCTTTGCCGAGTGGAAAGACCAGCGGAAAGAAATCGACAAACTCCGGGCAAAAATTGCCGAACTGGAACTTTCACGGGTTGAGGGAATAGATATTAACGGTGTTGAGGTCGTCATCAAGCAGGTGGATGTATCAAGAAAAGAACTCGTAACGGTCGCCGGAGCAATTTCTGCACGTGGGGGTGTGGCGGTATTAATTACGACCGCAGATGGTCTCGGTGTCGTTGCCTCTTCCGGAAATGCAAAGATCCACGCAGGCAAACTTGTCAGTGCGATTTGTGCAGAACTTGGGGGTAAAGGTGGAGGTAAAGAGAATCTCGCTCAGGGTGCGGGAGTCGATACCTCCGCTATAGGCAAAGCCCTCTCGAAGGCAGAGTCAGTAATCCGTAACGAGTTATAATTTATAACTACCATTTTTTTCGCAGTTTTGGAGAGGGTTATTACCCCTCACATCTAAACAATATCATATTATGCAGAACGAGAACGTTGTTGTGCTGGAACATGGTTCTATTGAAGCACAAAAAGTTGCCAAAGCGATGTCTTCTCCTACGTCTGCGGATCTATTCAATGCACTCACCGGCAATCCCCTAAGTGCAACAGCTCTCGCCGAGAGAACAGGATTACCACTGACAACGGTGAAGTATCATCTGGAAAATTTACTTGCTGCAGGACTTGTAGAGATATCCAATACCCGCTGGAGTGAGAAGGGACGTGAGATGAAAATCTACGCGGTGAAAGATCAGGTCGTTGTATTTGCACCACGGAAGACTGCGGATGTTAAAGGAATTGTGGAAAGATACGGGACCATTGCAGGAGTAGTTGCAATCGGCTGTTCCCTGATCCTTACAATTCCCCAAACACTTTCACAAGTAGCACAACATACAGATATGATGAAAACCAGTATGTTCGCCGCAATCGATGCACCCAATGCCGTTACGGGAACTGGATCCTATCTACCGATCATCCACAATGTTGTACAGGGATTCCTTGTTGTTGCCTTAGCACTTCTTGCTCTAATGATGGCATATGAACTGTATATCACAAAGAAAAACGGATAAAATATTTTTTATTAAATAAGAAAAAGTGCCAATCTTAGAGATTGGTACGGTAATTTGGAGCTTCATCGGTTATCAGAATGTCATGCGGGTGAGACTCTTTCAGTCCTGCCGAAGTTATTCTGACGAATCTGGCATTTTTTTGCATAGTGGGAATGTCCTTGCTTCCAGTGTAGCCCATCGCTGATTTAAGACCGCCGATGGTCTGATAAATAACATCAGTCACTGAACCAATATATGGAGTAGCCCCTTCGACGCCTTCAGGCACATACTTCGTTGCACCAATGCCTTTCTTCTGGAAGTAACGGTCGCTGGAATTCCCTGAGGTCATGACACCAAGGGAGCCCATACCACGATACTGTTTATATCTTCTACCTTTGACAATGATCGTCTTACCTGGAGATTCATCTGTTCCGGCGAACATACTGCCAAGCATGACAGACGATGCGCCCGCAACGATTGCCTTTGCCACATCACCACTGAATTTTATCCCACCGTCCGCAATGACCGGAACCCCGCATGGTTCGGCTATATCACATACATTAGCAATAGCAGAAATCTGTGGTACGCCTACACCTGCAACGATACGGGTCGTGCAGATGGACCCCGGACCAATCCCTACTTTGATACCATCAACGAAGTCAACGAGTTCACCGGCAGCTTTTCCGGTTGCAATATTTCCAGCAACAACATCACAGGACACTGCTCCCTTGATATTTTTGACTCCCTCAACAACATGCATATTGTGACCATGGGCACAGTCCACAATAATCGCATCCACTCCAGCCTCAGAAAGTTTAAGTGCACGATCCAGATCGAACGGACCTACAGCTGCGGCTACACGAAGTTTTCCGTTACGGTCACGATTTGCTGCCGGATACTGCTGCTTTTCCAGTAAATCCTGCATCGTAATTATTCCCGTGAGTTTGCCCTTAATATCAACGACCGGAAGACGCTCAACCTTTTTCGTGTACATAAGATTGACGGCATCATCTGCAGTGACATCGTCTTTAACAGTAATCGGCTTACGTGTCATGATAGTTTCAACTGTATCGGTTCCGATTCTATTGACAACACCTCTGACATCCCTTCGTGAAACGATACCTACGAGTTTGTCTTTATGATCAACTACCGGTACGCCGCCGATCGAGTAACGATTCATAAGATCCGCAACAAATGCAATAGTGGTATCAGGCGTTACATATCTGACATCACGTTCGATAACATTGTCCATGGATTTGACACGATTAACAAAGGCGACTTCCTCTTCGGCAGTACAGTTTCTGTGCAGAACTCCAATTCCACCAGCACGTGCCATGGTAATTGCCATTTCTGCTTCGGTAACAGTGTCCATCGCAGCACTCACGAGAGGAATCGAGAGTTGAATATTTTTGGAGAATCGGGATTGTACGTCCACATCATTTGGCTCTATCCACGATTCTGCCGGTTCAATCAGCACATCATCAAAGGTGAGTGCTGTCGGGATGTTGAGTTTTTCTCCATACATGATATTTACCTGACCATCTGAATTGCTTTTTTCACGAGATGTTCCTTGACCATTGTCGTTCTGTCTCCGCCGCAAACCATGCCGCGGACACCGATGATTTCCGGATCGATCTCTTTAAGAAGAGCGATGTCTTCAAATTTCAGTGAACCGGCAAGTGCCGTTTCAAGACCAAGAGAGCGATTCAAATCAGTGAACTTCGTAAGAACATCTTTGCCCATGAATTCAAAAGTGCTTTTACCGTCTTTTTTACCGGTATCAATCATAGCGACATCAGCTCCGCATTCTGCTGCTAACGGAGAGATATCAAAGGGATTGATCGAGCCGAGACGTGCAAAATCTGAGTAACCTGCGATGACGACGGTTTTTTCCGGGAACGGATTTTTGACTGCCTGAACTACAGCTTCAATGACTTCCTTTGCTGCTTTTTTATCATTGAACATCAAACCGATCTTAACAAAATCA
>CAYSRP010000005.1:17368-26008 GCA_964433475.1 uncultured Methanomicrobiales archaeon | reverse complement strand
CTTTTCAAGTTGCTTTAGCTGTTTTGTCCCCCTTGAACTGTTAGGTATACCTAATTTTGCCTGCTTGAAAGCATTATATTTTGTATTTATCATATCTGCATTCGTTAACAAAGACGCAACATGTTTGCACGTAACCGCACATCCGTCATCATTCACAAAAAACAAGGTCGCCGACCCGGGATTTACTTTGGTGTCATTATAGCATCTTTGAATGAAGTGGATAGGGCTCGTAAAATTTGCTACTTGTCTAATTGCCTTGGCAAACATAGTTTGTATTATGGTTAGGTAGGTATATATCTCTGACCGCACGATGCGATAACGTCCCGGGTTTTATTATACATTGCTGCCTCCCTGAGTGACAAGAATCATTATTGTGATAAAAAGATGAAAACAACGTTATAAGTTCATATTCAAAAAAGATAATACTGGGAGAATTTCTCACTTCAAAGCTAAAAAAATCAAATAAAATAAGAGAAAAACAGGGCTGAGAGAATTATTGCTCAGCCACGAGTTCTAGTTTCTTATAGCAGGTGATCTCCAGAACACCGTTTTTCAGATGCGTCTGGGTCTGTGACGGGTCGATTTCCGCCACCGGGATCACTGCCGAGTATTCTCTATTCTCTCCGGCATTAAGCTGGAGTTTCCCATCCTGGTATGCAATGAAGAAATCATCCTGACATTCGCAGGGGAGCTCGGTCTGGATAATGATCTTGCGCCCTTCTTCGAACATCTCGATTGGGATCGTCTTATTGTGCATCTCATCGGGAGTCAGATGAATTTTCCCGCCTGAGAGAACAAACTTTACACCTACAACCGGTGGAAGCTTTCCATCGTTTTCTCCAGAAACATGGTTTACCAGTATTTTATGGATAATATCCATTAAGTCCCTGTATGAATCATCTGGTGTATCAGACATAATATTTCATCTCCAAAGTGAGGAGATGAATCCCCTCACTCATTTGCTCTTTTAAGTATCTCTTTGATTCTGCTAAAGTCTTTCTGATGCGACATCAGAAGCTCGTCAAGTTCACTGAGGTCCGGGGTGAGTTTCTCGTCTTTGTATTCGGCTGATTCAATGGTAGAAAGAGCCTTTTCGAGAGTTTTTCTTTCCTCCTCATTGAACCTGTATTGCCAGGAACTCTTCTCTGCTTCCCTTCTTCCCGATTTGTCGAGCGAAGGTCTGACCCGCTTCAACGCGGATTCGAAGTGGTGCCTGAAGATCTTCACCGTTGACACGGCAAGCTTGATCTCCGCTGCATCGCGCCCTGACATTGCCTTGACGAATTCGCGTATCGCGACCATCTTTGCCTCGCGGACGAGTGCTTCAAGATCAGCGCCCACGAACCCTTCTGTATTCCCGACAAGGTTCTCGATGTCCACATCCTCGGCGAGCATGTCTTTGATGGCGGCCAGGTAGACCTCCAGGATCTGTCGTCTGCCTTCGCGGTCCGGCGGGGGAACAAAGATGTGCTGCTCCAGCCTTCCCGGACGGAGAAGAGCCGGGTCGATCATATCGGGACGGTTGGTCGCTCCGATAACGACGACATTCTTGAGCTCCTCAAGACCGTCAAGTTCCGTGAGGAACTGACTGACCACACTTTCTGTTACGTGGGATGACCCCCCGAAACTTCCTCTCTTTGGAACGATCGAATCGATCTCATCGAAGAAGATGATGGACGGGGATGCAAGCCGGGCTTTTCTGAATATCTCCCGGATGCCTTTCTCGGATTCGCCCACCCACTTTGACATGAGTTCAGGACCTTTGACCGAGATGAAGTTGCACTCGGACTCGTTGGCGAGAGCTTTTGCCAGCAGCGTTTTTCCTGTTCCGGGTGGTCCGTACATCAGGAAACCTTTTGGAGATTTCGTCGCGAACTGCTTGTAGACATCGCCGTATTTGAGCGGCCACTCGACAGCCTGCTGGAGTTCCTCTTTGACGGAATCAAGTCCGCCGATGTTTCCCCAGTGGACATCCGGGACCTCGACGAGAACTTCCCGCATGGCGCTTGGCTGAACCATTTTGAGTGCTGCTTCAAAGTCTTCGGCGGTCACCTTCAGATTTTTGAGTTTCTCCTCGCTGATCTCCTCATCAGGGTTCATTCCGGGGAATGCTCTCCGAAGTGCATGCATTGCCGCCTCTTTTACGACCAAGGCGAGATCTGCTCCCACAAATCCGTGCGTGGAGTTTGCGTATTTATCCAGTTTCACATTTTCAGCAAGCGGGACATTTCTGGTATGGATCTGCAGGATCTCACGCCGTCCTTCTTTGTCGGGGACGCCGATCTCGATCTCACGGTCGAACCGTCCGCCCCTGCGGAGTGCCGGGTCGATCGAGTCGGGAAGATTTGTCGCTGCGATGACGATGACTTTTCCCCGGCTCTTTAATCCGTCCATTAAGGAAAGGAGCTGGGCAACGACACGACGTTCTACTTCACCTTTTGACTCCTCACGTTTCGGAGCGATCGAATCTATTTCGTCAATGAAGATGATCGATGGAGCATTTTCTTCGGCTTTCTCGAAGATCTCACGGAGTTTTTCCTCTGAATCTCCATAGTATTTGGAGATGATCTCCGGACCTGAAATGGTCTCGAAGTATGCTCCCGCCTCGTTTGCTACGGCGCGGGCGATCAGGGTCTTCCCTGTTCCCGGCGGTCCATACAGAAGGACCCCCTTTGGAGGCTCGATCCCGAGCTGCTTGAAAACTTCCGGGTGACGGAGCGGATACTCGATCATCTCACGGACCTGGGATAGTTCTCTTCCGAGACCGCCGATATCCTCGTAATGGATGTTTCCCGCGGATTTTCCTTTCGGTGCATCCTCACCTTTGTAGATGTTCTCCTTGTAATTTACCGTGGTCTCCGACCCTATGATCGCCACATCACCCGGCGAAACATCCGAGACGGCGAAATCGAAGTATTCGGTATTGTAGTTTCCAATCCCTCCCCAGGATGAGAAGAACGGATCCTGTGCCTGGGTCTGGAAACCGAATGTCAGGATCTGACCTGCGGTGATCGGGCGGCCTGCATATTTACTCTGGATGGTCTGTTCCAGAGCACGGCTGTCGAGTCTTAAACTCTGGGATACCGGCTGAAGCGTGATTTTTGTCGCAGTTTTCGGGATGACTTTCTCGACAACGACTGTGTCTCCGATACCAGCTCCAGCTGCACGCCGGATATCACCATCTATGGCGATCCCGCCGGATCCGGATACAGAGGAACGCATGACTTTTGCTGCACCGATGCGTTTTCCGGTGATTTTGACAAAGTCGCCGGAGTCAACCCCGAGTTTTGTCATGACGTCGTTGTTTATTTTTGCGTATCCGCGTCCGACATCATTGTATTCTGCCTCCTGTACAATTAATGAGAGTTTGGTGTTATCTGTCATTTTATAATCACTTCTGAGTTGTCTTTACTCAATTTAAGCTATACACCGTGTTTAAAGTATTCATATGGGCAATGTAATTCAACGCACCTGATGGTTATTTATAGAATTGCAATACGTGAAATAGTTGGACGCGCAAAAACAGGTATGGATAGTTACCGATTTTTTCGTAGTTTTGGATAGGTATATCATAATACAACGGTAATTACTTTAGTGATACAAATGAAAAAGAATGTACTAGCAATCCTTCTTCTCTTTGTTGTCTTTGCACTTTTTGCTGTTCCAGTAGCAGCAGAAGAGCAGACCGACAAAGTGATCCTCGTTTCCGGATACGGTTTATCCACCACAACGCCGGACAAAGTAACGATCACATTTGCCGTTGAGACGGTAAATCCCGATGCAAAAGTTGCACAGGAAGAAAATGCCGCAAATATATCCAAAGTAGTTGCAGCCCTGAAGAATGCCGGGATCACCGATGACAACATCAAAACGACCGGCTACACTATGTATTCCTACGTATTGAGCGAATACAATCCGGGTGCATGGGCAAACGGAACGACCGTATACAAGGTAACGAACTCTGTCCAGATAGTTTCCTACAATGTTGATAATGCAGGTTCCTATATCGATGCTGCAGTTCAGGCAGGAGCTAACAGTGTGAGCGGTCTCACATTCGGTCTTTCCGATGCAAAACAGATCATCGAGAGAAATGCTGCGATCATCTCAGCCGTAAAGTCAGCACGGGCAGATGCAGATTCAGTCTCATCAGCACTTGGTCTGCAGATCACCGGCACGGGAACGATCAATGTCAATCAGGGATATACGCCCATCACCTATGCGAACTATGATGCAACGTCCTTGGTGAAGACAGCGACTTCTGGAGAAAACGTGGCAACAACGCTCGAATCCGGTGAAATAAAAACAACGGCCACCGTGTCGATTGTTTACACCTACTAATTTTTTTGTAAATACCCCCCTTTTTTAGTGAAGATCGTACTTACTCTAAAAGAGTATGAGATATGTTTCTCTCACACAAATATAACTGCCATTACCATGATCAGGGTCGTTGCACCGATCAGATCGATCGAACTTGTCATGACCGGCACACCGAAATTATCCGGATCGTACCCGAAATGATACGTAATGACCGCGGTAAAGTATCCTAAGAGATTCAGCACCGTGACAACAAGAAGACCTGCGATCGCTGAAAGAAGGATCATCGGGACAAGTCCCGAAGTTGTGATCCCGCAAAGAACTGCCGCATAGTGCGAAAGGATCCCCATCAGCGGAAGGATCAGAAGTGCATACAGGTAATTCTCCCCGAAATGTTTCCATACAAGACCCTGCGGGATGATTTTTGGATCCACGAGACCCATATGCATCTCGGTTCCGATCCTGGATGTCAGGATACCCCCGATCGAACCGCACCCGTTCATAAACGGAGAGATGAGGATCAAAACAGCCGCTGATGCGATCAGAGCCTCAAGATTGTTCGTATACAAAACCCCTGCCAGGATACCGAGAAGGCAAAGCGGAATGAGAAGCGGGATCCCCTCACGTAATACGTTCTTCATCGTCTTTGTCGCACTTTTCATCGAAAAAACTGCCCAGAGGATCAACGCAAGAACGACTGCTCCGAGTATCAGTTTTCCTATAAACGGAAGCTGCATTACAATGATCGCTGTTACGACGAGGAATGGCAGGGTGACCATGTCTCCGAACGTTGTGACGACCGGGGCTCCGACCATATCAAGATTCCAGCTTTTCCGATAGCAGAGTACCGAGATGAAGATCCCTATCGTGGTAACAATGAGACCGGCAAGAGTTCCGGAAATGACCGAAATAATGATCATCTCCCCAATACCGATAACCTCCGTTCCCGTCAGCATACAGATGATCTTTCCAAAGATCGCCAGCGTGACCGAAATAATGACCGTCAGGATAATGGATGACCTGAGGTTATCACCAAGATCGGTATCCCTCCCGAATTTTGCCTCGAATGCTCCCAGGTGCATGGATGACGATAGCCGCGATGTCAAAATCCCTGCTATCGCTCCCCGCATATTTATTGACGGAGTGACGAGAACCATCAGTCCGGGTATAAGGACCAGAACTGCACTAACAGACCCAAGATAAATTCCCGCGATAAAAGACAGACTGACACTAATTAATAGTGTCAATAGACCCATGAAGAATTCTTCGTGCCCTCGAAGGGGGTAACCCTTCAACTTCTCTGCTATCGCCAACTTCATCCGGGGTCACCTCTTCTATGCACATGATGCTCATCATATTGGTTTTTGATACGTATGAAGGCTTTGCACCCGCATATTTAAATTGCCATCCACAGGCGGTCTCTGACCAGAACAACGCAGGAAAAAAGAGGAATGTTAATTTTTGAAACTGTGGATCGGGGCAGGGATCCTTCCGCCGCGATTGATAAAGTCTGCACACGAGAATGTGTTCACGGCCTGGATCGGGGCATGGCCGAGAAGACCGCCGAACTCGACGGTGTCGCCGATATCTTTACCGATGACCGGGATCAGACGGACCGCTGTTGTTTTTTGATTGATCATCCCGATCGCCGCTTCGTCTGCGATGATCCCCGAGATCGTTGTCGCTGGGGTATTTCCGGGAATCGCTATCATATCGAGACCAACGGAACATACCGAGGTCATTGCTTCGAGTTTTTCGATCGTAAGGGATCCTCTGTTTACGGCATCGATCATACCCTGGTCTTCGCTGATCGGAATAAATGCTCCGGATAGTCCGCCAACATATGAACTTGCCATTACTCCGCCCTTTTTCACCTGATCGTTCAGGAGTGCGAGAGCTGCGGTCGTTCCCGGGGCTCCCACTGATTCGAGTCCCATTTCTTCCAGGATCTCGGCAACACTGTCTCCGACAGCCGGAGTCGGTGCAAGAGACAGATCCACGATCCCGAAGGGAATACCCAGTCTCTGTGATGCTTCGAGTGCGACCAGCTGCCCGACCCGGGTCACTTTGAATGCCGTCTTTTTCACGGTCTCGCAGAGCTCTTCAAAGTTTTTCCCGTGGATCGATTCGAGAGCGTGCTTTACGACGCCCGGACCGCTGACTCCCACATTGATGACAGCATCTCCTTCGGTCACACCGTGGAAAGCTCCTGCCATGAACGGGTTGTCATCCGGAGCATTACATAATACGACAAGTTTCGCACACCCGAGGGAATTCTGATCCTTCGTTAACTCCGCAGTCTCTTTTACTATCTCACCCATCAGTTTGACAGCGTCCATGTTGATCCCGGTTTTTGTCGATCCAATGTTTACGGAACTGCAGATCATTTCGGTCGATGCGAGTGCTTCGGGTATCGATCGGATGAAATTTTCCTCAGCCTGCGTCATTCCTTTGGATACAAGAGCCGAGTATCCTCCGAGGAAGTTTACTCCAACCGTTTTTGCGGCTCTGTCAAGGGTTTTTGCGATCGTGACAAAATCCTTTGGTGTTTTGCATGCCGAGCTGCCTATCAATGCTATGGGCGTGACCGAGATACGTTTGTTGACGATCGGGATCCCGAACTCGCGTTCTATATCTGCCCCGACAGAGATCAGATTCTTTGCAACACGGGTGATTTTATTATATATTTTTGCATTGAGTGCATCAAGGTCCGAATCACAGCAGTCGAGAAGACTGATTCCAAGCGTAATCGTTCTGACGTCGAGCTTTTCGTGCTCGATCATCTTGTTGGTTTCGCTGACTTCAAAAAAATTGATCATGATTCTTTTAGATCCGGTGCATTTTTTCAAAGATCTCTTCACGCTGGCATCTGATGTGGACGCCGGTCTCGACACCGAGACGTTCAAGTTCGCGTGCCATGTCGCCAAACTCTAAGGTGGATTTGCCGGTATCGACGATCATCATCATATTGAAGTATCCCTGGACGATCGTCTGGGAAATATCTTCTACGTTGATCTGATTGTTCGATAAATAGGTGCACACTTTTGCAATGATGCCTACCGCATCTTTTCCAACGACGGTGATAATGGTTTTGTTCATATTTTTCTCCGGATGCGTTATCCAAAAAGTTAGATATCCATTCTCTCTGTATTGACAAATAGTTTTCTTTGTCAGGTAAGAAAACAGACCTGTCAGGACCATGAGGCAAATGTTGTCTGCTTATATTTTCCCAGTGCCATGTACGGCATCGCCCGTTTCAGGATCACGCCGCATTCCCGGAGAACATCCGGATTTTTGACATTCTTTTTTTCCCGTGTTGAAAGGATCGTTTTGGCACTGACCGGTCCGATCCCCGGTACACGTAAGAGTTCTGTGAGGTCTGCCGTTTCCGGATTCACTTCGGGAAGGGTTTTTGCAAGGAGGATCTTCGGGTCGGTATTCAGGAGCATGCCGTCTTCATCGAAGATCGGGGATGTTTCTGCTCGGTCATAACCATATGATCTCAGCAGTGCGTCGACCTGATACCATCTGTTTGCACGCCAGACGGGGGTGTTTTCATGTTCCTGAAGGGGTGTGCCGGAGATCGCGTGGAACGCGGAGTAATAGACCCTTGCAGGGTGATATTTCTCATAGCTTGTCATGACTGTGTTGAAAATATCCGCGTCGGATTCTCCGGCTGCTCCGACAACGAACTGTGTTGAGTGTTTTCCCGGCATGATTTCGGCAAGCCATTTGTGACGGGTCAAAAGGTCGGATGAGTAATTTTTCACGCTCGCAAGCTCCGAGAGATATGATTCATTCGGTGCTTCCAGATTGATGCTCATCCGTGTGGCATATTTTGCCATTTCTGCAATATCGGTCCGGTTTGCTCCCGGGAGAACTTTGAGATGAAGGTATCCGTTGAATCCGGCGTTTCTGATGATTTTTGCGGTCTCTGTGAGTTTTTCCATGCCGAGGTCTACATCGCCCCGCGGGATCCCGGTGCTTAAGAGGAGACCGCCTGCTTTTCCCTGATGGTAAAGTTCGAGAAAACCGTGAGCGAGTTCTTCGGGTGTGAAACTGATGCCGTTCTTTTTTGTGCAGACTTCACAGTATGCACAGTCGAAGGCGCAGGTTCCTTCCAGGAGGATTTTCATGGGGCAGCATTGACGGGATCTTCCTTCGTTTCGTCCCGTCTGATCGAAAAACTGTGAGCTGGTTGCCCGCTCTATTTTTCTCATGAGTTCCGACATTACAATCTAAGAATGGATGCGGGGTGATATAAATCCCGAACCGCGCGGTGCGATAATGCCCATGGAATTGGCAAAAAAGTCCACCTCATTCAGA
>CAYSRP010000005.1:0-17268 GCA_964433475.1 uncultured Methanomicrobiales archaeon | reverse complement strand
GAGAACGCTTACGAAAAATAAAAAATACATCCCGGACCGGGTGGTGGCGGGGTGAGACGTCAGGCTCGCCCTCAGCAGAGCAAGACTCTGCAAGAGGCTTGCGCATCGATAATGCCCATGGAATTGGCAAAAAAGTCCACCTCATTCAGAGAGAACGCTTACGAAAAATAAAAAATACATCCCGGACCGGGTGGTGGCGGGGTGATACTCCAAACGGGATTTTTGGGTCGCCTGCCTCTTAAAAATATAAATAGGTGTGTTCTCTTTCGGCAGGTTGCCTTTTCATGATCCGGTATTTTCCTTCTTCCTCCCGCACAAAAAATCCCTCATCCGCCATCTTTTCCATAACACCATGCACCCGTCCGGCATCCTCATCCAGTTCAGTTGCAAGTTCTTCGGCATCTGCTGTCTCCAGAATAATCATTCTTCTTAGGACCTCGCCGCGAATCTGCCTGTCTGATCCCTCGAATGCTTTCTGCTTCACATAGTGTTTACTTCGCTGATTTGGATTTTTCACCGACGTCTTCAGGGCGGTCCCAAGATCCATCAGTGCCCAGTACCAGTTCTGCGGATCATCAGGAAGCATGGCGGAAACGAGCGGAAGGATCTCTGCATCATCAACGATCGAGTCCTCATCGAAAAAATAATGAATAAAGACCCGGCGGATGTTCGTCTCGATGAAAATGACCCGTTTGTTGAATGCAAACGCCGCGATCGAACAGGACGTCGCCTTACCGATTCCGGGCAGCTTTACTAAAAGTTCTGGATCATCAGGGATCTTTCCCCCGTATTCATCAACAATAATTTTCGCAAGCTTCTGCAGATTCAGGGCACGGCGATTATATCCCATTCCCTGCCATGCTGCAAGAAGCTCAGTCGTATCCGCTTTTGCCAGAGCAGATACATCGGGAAATTTCTCGATAAAGGCAGGATACATCACCGTGACCCGTGAGACCTGCGTCTGCTGAAGCATAACTTCTGAAACAACGATCTTATACGGATCATCCGTATGTCTCCACGCCATATCGTGACGGCCTTTTGCCTCGTAAAATTCCATTACATGATCACGGAAATCAGAAACAAGCGAGGGCGTGATCCCCTCTTCTTTGAACCGCGTTCGGAACTCAGAGACAAGCATTATGATTCTGAAACCATCCGGTTGATCAGGATCTCGGCAATATCCGAACTGTATTCGGAGATCCTGTGCAGACTTTGGGTGATCTGCGTTACTGCTATCGCCTCCGGGACCCGCATCTTCCGGATGATATCAGTGAGACTTTGATACATCGGTCCCTGCTCCTCGACCTCGGAGATTATTTTATTTGCACCGGGAATACTGTCCGAGTATATTGCCTGAATACTTTTATTGAAAATGCCAAGGGAAATTCCTCCCATCTCGGTAAGTTTTGCAACAAGCATCCGATCGACTCCCTTGTCGATCAGGACCAGAGCTGCCTCTGCGATCAGAACCGTGTGGTCTCCCACACGTTCAATGATCCGTGAGATCTGATAATAGGTCGCGGCAGTTCCCGGAGTAATATTCATCCTGAGTGAAAGGGATGGGTTATCTACTATCAGGGAAAACTGACGGTGGATCAGCCAGTGAAGACGATCGACATCTGTGTCACGTGCAACGACGTCCTCTGCGAGTTCACGTCTGCCCTGCTCTAACGCATAAAGAGCATCCTCATGCATTCCCTTCACGATCACATACATACGACGGATGGTATTATCAAACGGCATCTCGGCAGGATTCAGGATATCCTTCAGGTTTATACTATTGTCCGTTTCCTCGGAAACCTCCTGACCAATGGTCATCTGGGTAAATTTTCTGACGGCCATCCGGACCTTTGGGGGGATCCTGCCGGCTGATGTTATTCTCACCATCGTAAATCCGGCGATGTATGCTCCGATCAGCGAGCGGAGAAGAGTGGTCGGGTCAGCGTAATCCTTCAGAGCGAATTCCTTGGTTCTGGCAGTGTTGTCGTAATGCAGATTCGGCGTTATGAGAAGGGTCCCGTCAGCTTGGGAAATGATGCCTATCGGGTCATTTTTCTGTATTTTTCTTTCGCGTATCCATCCTTTTGGAAGGGATAGCACGTAAGATGATCCGCCTGTTACCTGAACTTTTCGGATTTCCATTCAGTAAATATGCGTCGAACTCGTATTTAATATATATGAAAAACTATAGCGATATCATAGTAGTATTGATAATATTATTAGGACTAGCGAAATCATAGTTTACTCAATCTATGTCGAATATCACTATATTGAGTCATCGACCATTTAGGTATGGTTATGAAAAGAAAAACTATTACCACTGTTGGAGTTTTTGCTGTTATTCTTACAGTACTCCTTGTATGTGCATCCGGATGTGTAAGTTCGGGTGAAGAATCAGAGACCATTACCCTTGCGGGTTCCACGACCGTTCTTCCGGTTGCTCAGGTCGTTGCAGAGACCTATATGGATGAGCACCCGACTGCCGACATCCAGATCAGCGGCGGAGGTTCAGGTGTTGGTGTTACTGCGGTAACCGGCGGAACTGCCGATATCGGTATGCTCTCCCGTGAACTCAAAGATTCTGAAAAAGAAGGACACAATCTGAAAGAATTCGTTATCGCAAAAGACGGAATCGCCTTGATCGCCTACCCGTCAAACACGGTTTCAGACCTGACCCTTGAGCAGATCAAAGACATTTATCAGGGAAAGATCACGAACTGGAAAGAACTCGGCGGAGCTGACATGAAAATCGTCCTGATCGGTAGGGATAGTGCTTCCGGGACCCGAAGTTTCTTTACTGAGTATGTGCTGGATGGCGAAGATGCTGCAGCCACTATGCAGGAATACAGTTCAAACGGAGCTGTGCAGCAGGCCGTAGCCCAGACCCCTGGTGCGATAGGCTATGTGTCTCTCGAATTCGTTGATGATTCCGTCAAAGCCTTTACACTTTCCGGCATTGCACCAACGGTCGAAAACGTTATCAACAACACCTATGGACTCAACCGCCCTCTCCTGATGATCACGAACGGTGAGCCAACAGGACTTGCAAAGAAATTCCTCGACTTCATTCTCTCGGATGAAGGTCAGGACATCATCGCAGAAAACGGTTTTGTTCCGGTTAACGTATGAACACCCACCTAAAGTCGGGATGGAAAGAGACAGGTATCAAATCAGTGTGGCTGACAACCGCACTGATCGCCGCCTCAGTGGTGGTGTTCATTTTAGGATACCTTGTTCTGACCTCCCTCCCGATCTTTTTTGAAACAGGCGTCTCCGGATTTCTCTTTAACACAGTCTGGAACCCGACGGGGAGCACTCCCTCATATGGTATCGCCACTCTTCTGATCGACACACTTCTGGTCACATTTGGGGCAATGATTTTTGCCGTACCTCTTGGTATTATCTGCGCAGTTTTTCTTGCCTATCTTGCTCCCAAAAAGGTTCGTGACATCGTCAAGCCGGCGATCGAACTGCTGGCAGGGATCCCGTCGGTTGTCTACGGATTTTTCGGGATGGTCGTTCTCTGCAGTCTCCTGCAGAACGTTCTGGATATCCCGAGCGGATTTTCCTGGCTTGCCGCCTCTATCCTTCTCGGGATCATGGCACTGCCGACGATCGTATCCGTGTCCGAGGATGCACTCTATGTCGTGCCGAAGGATTACCAAGAAGCATCGCTCGGGCTTGGGGCAACCAAATGGCAAACCATTTCCCGTGTCCTGATCCCGGCTGCCGCATCCGGTATTTCGGCAGCGGTCATTCTTGGGATGGGGCGTGCGATCGGCGAAACGATGGCCGTCATGATGGTCGCGGGAAACGCGGCAGTGATCCCGTCTCCGATCTGGGATGTTTTGTCTCCGGTCCGGACCCTGACCTCGACGCTCGGTATCGAGCTCGCTGAAGTCGCGTCGGGCTCGATGCATTATTATGCTCTCTTCGGGGTCGCTGCGGTACTCCTTGCGATCACGCTTGTGATCAATCTCATTTCGGTTCGGATCACGAAAACGATCCAGAGCGGCAGGCCTGTCTTCAACGTACCTGCCCGAACCAAAAAGATCCTCAAGCTCTGCGGAATATTAGTTGTTGCCTGCATCTTTATGTATGCGATAGGGATCGTTCCAACGCTCATTCTATCGGTCATTGTCGGAGGACTTTATTTCCTTTTTGGGAAATTATCCCATAAATCAACAGAGCGGGCAGCGTTTGGCATAATATATGTAGGTACGTTTCTCGTTGTTGGGATACTTTTCGTCATTCTTGCACACATTTTCATCAACGGACTCCCGGCGATATCCTGGGAATTTTTAACGACCGCACCGCGTAATATGGGACTTGAAGGGGGGATCTTCCCTGCGATCATCGGGACACTCCAGCTGGTCGGCGGGGCTATTCTTCTCGCTCTCCCAATCGGGATCGGATCTGCGATCTATCTCCACGAATACTCCCGAGACAACATCCTGACCAGGCTTTTACGGACTGGTAACGATCTGCTCGCCGGAACTCCGTCGATCGTTTTCGGGGTGTTTGGGTTCGCCTTCCTTGTTATTTACCTTGGATGGGGTGTCTGTGTGCTTGCAGGTATGATCTGTCTGGCACTGATGGTCCTCCCGACGATCATTAAAACCACGGAAGAAGCCCTCAGATCCGTTCCCAACTCGCTCCGTGAAGCGTCGCTTGGACTTGGTGCTACCAAATGGCAGACACTCAAAAAAGTGGTTTTGCCGTCGGCCGCCCCGGGAATCCTGACCGGAACGATCCTTTCGATCGGAAGAGCCGCTGGAGAAACAGCTCCGATCATGTTTACCGCAGTGGTGTTTTCCAAACGGTTCATCAGCATGGATCTTTTTGATCCGGTAATGTCCTTACCGTTTCATCTATATGTCCTTGCGACAAGTGTCCCGGGGTCAGAGACCCAGCAATATGGGACCGCGGTCGTTCTCATATGTCTTGTAATGACGATCTACCTCGTTGCGATCGTGATCAGAAAACGTTTCCAGAAGAGATTAATATGACCTATATTCTATCAACAAAAAATCTGAATTTGTCCTATGGGACGAAACAGACTCTCTATGATATCGATATTTCCTTTGAGGAAAAATCCGTAACTGCACTGATCGGTCCGTCCGGCTGCGGAAAGTCGACCCTTCTAAGATGCATGAACCGAATGAACGATCTGATTCCCGACTGCAAAATCACGGGAGATATTTTGTATAGAGGGGACAATATAATGAAAAGTGATCCTGTCCTTCTCCGGAGAAAAATCGGGATGGTTTTCCAGAGACCGAATCCGTTCCCGAAATCCATCTACGATAACATCGCGTACGGACCTCGTGCCCACGGTCTGAAGGATGTGAAAATCCTTGACGGCATCGTTGAAAAAAGTCTGAAAGGTGCTGTTCTCTGGGATGAAGTAAAGGATCGTCTGCATGAATCGGCCCTCGGACTTTCCGGCGGTCAGCAGCAGAGATTGTGTATCGCCAGGACGCTTGCCGTGAATCCTGACGTGATCCTGATGGATGAGCCGTGTTCTGCCCTCGATCCGATCGCTACCGCAAAAATTGAAAATCTGATCATGGATCTGAAGAAGGACTACACGGTGATCATTGTGACCCATAACATGCAGCAGGCCGCCCGGGTCAGTGATATCACCGGGTTCATGTATCTTGGAAAACTGATCGAAACGGACAAGACCCCCCTGATCTTTTCCAGCCCGAAAGAAGAGCTTACAGAACGCTATATTACAGGAAGATTCGGATGAACAACTATTTCCACGTTGAACTTGATTCATACAAAAGTGAAGTGACCTGGTATGGAAGGTTTGCCCTTACCATGCTGAAAAATTCCCTGATGGCATTTGAATCTGCAGATGAAAAAATGGCAGAGGATGTTGTAAGGCAGAAGGATTATGTGACCAACCAGTATGAGATGCTTGGTGAACGCGGTATCCTTCTTATTGCCCTGAACCAGCCCATGGCAAAAGATCTCCGAATTATTTCAAGCTGCATGGATATCGTGACATCCTCTGAGAGGATCGGTAGATATGGCAAGGATATCGCGGAACTCGTAAAAGGTATGGGTGTGGGTCAGGTCCCGCAAAAACTTCATAAGATGGAGAAAGCCACCATTTCTGTTCTGGACACGGTTTATATTGCGTTCGAGTCTGAAGATCTATCCCGCCTTCGGGAAGTTGTTACGATCGAACAGAAGATCGATATGATGTATAAGGATCTCTACACGGATCTTGTTTCGTCGATGGAAGATGGTTCCCGGTCCATTCCGTATGGAAGTGCCTGTCATCTGGTGAACAGATATCTGGAACGATGTTCGGATCACGCATGCAGGATGGGGGAGAAAGTGTATTATATGCAGACCGGCAAGCGTGTGCCTCTGGAAGATATCGAGATAATAGAATAGTTATTTGCCGTATGCGATTCAAATTCATCTGTTAATTCAAATGAGACAGATAACAGGATCTGCAAAATGCAATACCTATGATCGCGAAAAAGTCCTCGCAGCAGTCAGATCAGCAGTTGATTCTGCCGGAGGGTTTCCTCCGCTTGCAGGAAAAAAAGTTCTCCTTAAACCAAATCTTCTGTCTGATGCGGGATTTGAGAAAGCTGTCAGTACTCATCCGGAAGTACTTTATGCAGTTGGAAAACTGGTTATCGAGGCAGGCGGCATAGTCTCGATCGCCGATAGTTCCGGTGCCGGTATTCTCTATACCCCTCGCGTCATCAAACGGGTCTATAAGAAATGCGGCATCGAAAAAGTAGCCGAAGATCTTGGCATCACGCTATCGAATGATACCGGATTTCAGGAACGTTCCTTTCTTGATGGAAAAATGATGAAGCATTTCACGATCATCAATCAGGCGTGTGATGCGGATGTCATAATTTCCGTATGTAAATTAAAGACACATATGTTCACACATTTTTCCGGTGCTGTGAAGAATACGTTTGGGGTGATCCCTGGTCTCGACAAGCCGGTGTTTCATTCCCGATTTCCGAATGCTGCTGACTTTTCGGAAATGCTTGTTGATCTGAACGAACTCATAAAACCGGCTTTTGTCGTGATGGATGCAGTTATCGGGATGGAGGGGAACGGTCCGATGGGAGGAGATCCGCGTGAGGTTGGTTATATTCTGGCGTCTTCATCGATCTATGCATTGGATGTGGTCGCCCAGCGTATGATCTCGATGGATCCGGCATTGATCCAGACAACAAAAGCTGCCGTTGCACGCGGTCTTTTGGATATCAGTGAAGTGGAGACCGTTGGCGATGAGATCGATCCTGTCAGCGACTACGTTCTCCCCTCAACATATCAGGCTCCCTCAAAGAATTCCTGGTTCAGAAAAAAAGTTCTCATGAGATTTCAGAGTGCGGGAAAACTCTATGCTCCCGCTCCGGTCATTGTGAAAGAGTCCTGTGTAGGGTGCGGGCAGTGTGTGCGGATCTGCCCGGAAAATGCCGTTGTGATCAAAAATAAGAAAGCCTCCTTTGACCACCAGAAATGTATCCGGTGTTACTGTTGTCACGAAATGTGTCAGTATCATGCAATACTCATGAAAAGAAATGTGCTGGGGAAATTCCTCCGCACGTTCCTGAGATGAAGGATTTTTTTCTTACTCTTTTTTTATCTTACAGAAGAACGTGCAGTTTTCACGCTTACATCTGCCGTCACACGGATCCAGGTGAACGATGATCGTTGACCGCGGGATTTCAGCTTTAAGATCGTTTTCGATCTCCTGCAGAACATGATGCGCCTCCTCAAGAGGAGTTGCATGCGGCATCATCAGATGAAATTCAATGAATTTGTCTGGTCCGGCTTTCCGTGTTTTCAGGCTGTGATAGTTAGTGTATGCATTCTGATGTCTGCAGATAATATTCTGGATCTTGAGAACTTCCTCTTCGTCCAGTCTTTCATCCATTAAATCAGCAAATGACCTTTTAATTAGATGGTAAGCTTCTCTTAAGATGAAGAGAGCCACGATTATTGCAATTACAGAATCGAGGAAGGTAAGTCCTGTGATCTGAATCAGGATAAGTCCGAGGACCACTCCTGCCGAGGTCAGAACATCGGTTCTCAGGTGCCACGCATCACTTTCCAGAGCGATGGAGTCGGTCTGCTTTGCAACTTTCATGAGTTTTTGGGAAACAAAATAGTTACAGCAGGCAGAAACTCCCATCACGATCATACCGGCATAGAGGAGGTTGGTCGAGAGTGTGGTTCCGCCAAAGATGAGTTTCCGTACCGCTTCCCAGATGATAATTCCCGCAGCAAGAACAATTAATAGTGCTTCTATGAGTCCTGAAGCATCTTCGTATTTTCCGTGACCGAAATCATGTTCGTCATCCGGAGGCAAAGCGGATTTTTTCACCGAGAAATAAGCGATGAACGATGCAAGCAGATCCATTCCCGAGTGGATACCCTCGGAGAGAATACTGACTGATCCGATAGCAAGACCCGTAATAAGTTTGGCTATGGTCAGAAAGGCGTTTGAGGCTATAGAGAGCCTGGCAACCTTTTGTTTATCGTTATGTTCTGACAAAATCTTCTGGTTCTATGTTGGAATGTATTACCAATAGGTTTTTGGGTCAAACAGAGGAATATGATGGCTAAGTTTGAAGCAAAATCAAGCGTATAGCGAAAACCTGTTATTGAAAAAAAAGATTGAGAGACCGTATCAGCGATCAGGTTCTGAGTTTCTTGTCAATGGCTTTGGCAGCCTCTTTTGCCGTGCCCATAGCAAGAATTACCGTTGCTGCTCCGGTCGCGACGTCTCCGCCGGCATAAACTTTGGGAACACTCGTTTCACCGAGACAGTTCACCGTGACACTGCCGTTTTTGTTGCGTGCAAGATCCGGCAGCATCCTGAGGAGGAGCGGGTTTGGACCCTGACCGATGGCTTCTATGACCACGTCAGCTTCAATAACAAAGTTGCTTTCCTCAAGAGGCGAGAAAGAACAACGACCGTCTTCACAGACCAGGCCAAGTTTCATTTTGATCGCTTCAACACCGTTGACGGCAGTGGTCGTACCGATAAATGCAACCGGGTTCGTCTGCGTCATAAAGACGATGCCTTCCTCCTTTGCATGGCGGACTTCATCGAGTCGTGCCGGCATATCAGTTTCACCTCTGCGGTACATCAGTGTAACATCGGCGCCCATACGTTTTGCAATACGGGCTGCATCCATCGCAACATTTCCTCCGCCGACGACAACGACTTTTTTGCCGCACTTAACCGGGGTATCTTTTTCCGGGAAATGATTTGCACCCATCAGATTGACCCGGGTCAAAAACTCGTTTGCCGAATAAACACCCGGAAGATTCTCGCCCGGGAGTCCCATAAAGTAGGGAAGACCGGCTCCTGTTCCAAGGAAAACCGCATCATATGCGAGGAGTTCCTCAACAGAAACCGAGCGACCCGCGATGTGGTCCGTCTTGATTTCGACTCCGAGTCTTTTCACCTGATCGATTTCATATTGGACGATATCCTTCGGGAGACGGAAAGCCGGAATGCCGTACATCAAAACACCTCCTGCTTCATGAAGTGATTCGAAGATAGTTACAGAGTGACCAAGACGTGCAAGTTCTGCCGCTGCAGAAAGACCTGCAGGACCTGAACCGACAACAGCTATGTTCTTCCCTGTCTTCGGTGCAGTCTTTGGGCACTCCACACCCTCTTTTCTTTCGATATCGGCAACGAAACGTTCAAGCTGACCGATCGCTATTGGTTTGGCTTTCTTCCCGAGAACACACACGCCCTGACACTGTGTCTCCTGTGGGCAGACACGCCCGCAGACTGCCGGCAGCATATTGTCTTTTCTGATTATGTCAAGAGCCAGGCGGAAGTTTTCCTCGGCGATTGCTTTGATAAATGCCGGGATGTCGATTCCGACAGGGCATCCGTTAATACACTTCGGTTTTTTGCACTGAATACAACGCTGTGCTTCAGCAACAACTTCCTCTTTGGACAAGCCAAGATCGACTTCATAAAAGTCGTTTCCCCGAACCGCTGCTTCCCGTTCCATTTACTCCACCTTCCTGCAGCGGCACACATGATGTTCTGCACGATATTCTAATGACTGTCTTTCTTCAGGCATATACATTCTCTGGCGTGTCATCAAATCGTTCCAGTCCACCTGATGTGCATCGAATTCAGGACCATCAACACAGGCGAATTTCATCTCTCCTCCGATGGTAACACGGCAGCTTCCGCACATTCCGGTCCCGTCGACCATTACCGGGTTCAGTGATACGTAGGTCTTGATGCCGAAAGGACGGGTGACTTCGCTCGTCACTTTCATCATCATCCCCGGACCGATGATCCAGACTTTATCGATTTTTCGCCCTGACTCGCATAATTCTTTCAGAGGACCGCTTGCGAATCCCTTTATTCCGTATGAGCCGTCGTCGGTCGTTACAAAGAGTTCGTCGCATATCGCCCGCATATCATCTTCAAAGATCAGAAGATCTTTGTTTCTCGCCCCGATGATGCCGATCACGTAATTTCCTGCGTCTTTTGCTGCCTGGGCAAGGATCGGCGTGCATGCAACACCGACTCCTCCTCCGACAATCACGACCGTTTCATTTCCTTCTGCGATGTCGCTTGGTATCCCGAGAGGACCTGCCACATCACGAAGTTCGTCACCTGTTTTCAGGGTCGAAAGGAGTTTGGTCGTTGTTCCGATCGCCATAAAAGCGATCCTGATATTATCACCGTCAATTCCCGAGATCGTCAAAGGAACCCGTTCGCCTGCCCCATCCGGGAGGACAATGCAAAACTGACCGGCTTTGGCGTGGCGTGCCACCTGAGGTGCATGGATCCACATCTCGAATACAGCTTCTGATAAGGCTTGTGCCCGAACAATTTTATACGTTCCCATAATTTGTTCCTTTGAGGTATGTGGTTACACATTTGTTCTAACATACATTAATTGTGACGTTTGAGCGAAACATCTTGTCAGGTCGCCATATTCATCATCCCTCAAAACTAAACATAAAGCAGATGAATAACGATTTTGAGCGGGAGATGGTGATCTGCATGAACAGATTTTTCACCGAAAATAAAATGAAGGGATTTGCTTACCGGCTCAAACAGGCTCAATTCAATACGCAATATGTGGATATTATCGTTGATTCACTCGACCCTGCCTATTATCTTGCGATCGAATGCAAATCGCTCAAGGGCACACGTCTGTATTTCACCAGCAATTTTCACAAAGACAAAGACGGCGTTCACCAGATAGATACCATCTCGGGTTTTGTCAAGTACACCGGAAGACGCGGATTTATCGCCGTCGAATTCAGAGGGCAGGGGTCGAAGAACGAGGCATATCTTATGCCTTGGAGTAAGGTCCTGGAGTTTTTCGCAAAACAACCAAGTATTCCCATTGAAGAATTCCGGAAATATATCCAACTGGAGCGTGTGCCCGGCGGGTATCGTCTCCCTACGCTAAATCCATTATAATAATTAGGTGAGAACGCTAATAAGTATGAAATTCATGATGGGAGACACCAGATTTATTTCTATTAACGGGAGGCCGGTCAAGACCCCGATCGTACTCGCATCTATGGCAGGAGTTACGGATGCCGAGTATGTTCTCGAGCGAAGTCGTCATGCCGGAGTTGCTTTTATCGGCGGATACAATACAGATGAAGCAAGTCGCTTTGCATCCGCTGCGATGCAGGCTGGCGGCCGGGTCGAGTTCGACGCTGATTTTGATGAGATCGCGACGGAAATCGATATCCTTGACGGGACTGACATCATACTCGGTCTGAATCTCAGAGGGGCGACTCCGGATGGATTTGTCGCCGCCGCAAAACGTTTTGGTAAATCCGTTATTTATGAGATAGATGCACACTGCCGTCAGCAGCCGATGATCGATGCAGGCTGCGGGGAATATCTCATGCACAATCCGGAAAAACTTTGTGCGATCGTTTCAGCTCTCGCAAAAGAAGGCGTCACCGTTTCTGTCAAGACCCGCACAGGTGTTGTCGATGACCGTGAACTTGCAAAAATGCTCTGGAAAGCCGGAGCTCATATACTCCACGTTGACTTGATGGATACCGGATATTCCAAGGTCCGTCAGATCAGAAACAGTTGTCCCTTGATCATCATCGCAAATAATAGTGTTACCGATACCGATAGGATGATGGACTATTTTTCCCACGGTGCAGATCTCGTCTCTCTTGCACGAGGTGCGAACCTGCCGACTCTTCAGATGCTTGACCGATATATCCGGGCAATTGCAGAAGAAGTCGGCTGGTACAACGCACCAAAGCAGCTCTGCCGCGGAGGCGACATTCGCGCCCTTACCTTCTGCTGCATGCCTGTCAAACAGTGTCCTCTTCTCCCGGCTTTGGAAATGATCGGGATGAGCCGTGAGACATATCTGTCCATCAAGGGATCCGCCACTAAAGGCACTCTGCTTGCTGAAGGAAGTCACACCTGTTTTGGAAGCCTTGCATTCTGCTGTAAAGCCACCACTCCCTGCATGTTCCGGGACATGACGCTCAAATCGCTCAATCTTCCGAAGAACGAATACATGGCACTGAAACGCACGCTATCCGAAAAAATCGTTGCCAAAATCTTTGAAGATGCCTGACCTGTCTCTTGCTGAAACGGCTCAACTTGCTATGCTCCTTGAGATCAGCGTCAATACCAAACCCGGAAATATTGACAGGTTTCACGATTACGAAGATACCCGGTTTCAGCATTTCCTTGCGTCAGCAGTCTTGGCCCGCGAAGTTTTTGAAAAAGTTCCAGAACTCACGATCGGTGAGGCAATGTTTGAAGCCGTCAGAAAAACGAACGGATACTCGGGAGGGAACACTCATTTCGGGGCATTTATTCTTCTTTTACCTCTCATAAAAGGTCACGGTATAACCGGTGCATGTGATGTTGTCAGGCAGACAACGGTCGAAGACGCTGTTTTATTCTACAAAGCTTTTGGCGAGACCCGGGTCAGAGTCAACAAGGGAGACGGGATGGATGTAAATGACCCTGCATCTATTGAAATGCTGAGAGAAAAACACATGACGATGCTTGATGTGATGGCATATTCAAGCGGTCATGATATGGTTGCAGCAGAATGGACGAATGGCTTTTCCCTCACGAGAAAAGCCGCAGATCTTCTTAAGCAGAAAGATGGCGTGGATAATATCCAGCAGATGTTTCTCACTCTGATGACAGAATATCCTGATACATTCATTGCAAAAAAGTTCGGTACGTCTACCTCATATTCAGTCATGAAAAGAGCACAGCAGGTCCTGGCTGGTGAGGTGTCTATCGAAAAGTTTGACGAGGAGTGTATTCATGGTGGAATCAATCCGGGGTCTCTTGCAGATATCTGCATTGCCGGAATTTTTACGGCTCTTCTGGAGGGTTGGAAATGGGATTGTTAGGCGAAGGAATTACAGAAGTTATTGCAGTTACACAGGATAATGCCGCTCCGATCGGTATCATTGTTAAATTAGGTCAGTCTCCAAAGATGATTCTCTATAAGGGGTCGAAAACGGCTGAGAATATTGTTAAATATGGATGGGTCACGGCAAATTTCGTGAGCGATTCGTATTTGTATCCGTTATATGCTTTTTCCGACGTGGCTAAAGAGAGTCTCCGAAAAGTGTTTATCGGGGGAACAATAATGCAGATCCTGGTGGAGTCTGATGCCTGGATGGGATTTTGGGCGAAGATCGTTCATGAAACGGAAGACGTTTATTTTGTCGAGCTTGAACCTGTGGCATCCGAATATGAACGTGATGAGATGAGACCGGTGAATCGCGGATTTAATGCGGTTATCGATGCTACGGTACATGCGACCCGATATGTAACAAATCATGATGAAGAGCTTCTTAAATTGATCCAGTATCATCTCCATATCGTTCAGAAGTGCGGCGGGTCCAGGGATCAGGAAGCCGCTGCTCTGATAAAAAAAGTATGCGGAATTTGAGAATTAGGTAATCTACCTACATGAACTCAATTCCACGAAAATAATTTTAAAAATAGAATGCCAGTGACTCACGTCACTGTGCAGTTGCTCTTTTAACAAGATTTTCTGCGACGCTTCCGGCTTTCTGCATGATTTCTTCTGCACCCGGGATGATCCCGTCGTTCATCAGAATTACACCGTTACAGATCGTTGTCGTAACTGCAAGTCCGCTTGTTGCGTAAACCGCGTTTGAATCTGTGTTGAATGCCGGAACATTCATCGGATTTCTTCCGACAAGAACAAGGTCGGCAAGATAACCCGGAGCAATAACGCCGGCTTTCAGACCAAGAGCCTTTGCTCCATTCAGAGATGCGATGTTGAGAGCATCTTTTGCGGGCATCACCGTTGGATCGTTCCAGAAAAATTTCTGGAGAATTGCCGCTGTTTTCATCTCGCTGAACATGTCGAGATCGTTGTTCGAGGAAGCTCCGTCTGTTCCAAGAGCCACGTTGACGCCGGCCTTTTTCAGTTCGGGATACGGCAGAGCCCGGTTTCCCGCGAGCTTCATGTTGCTTACCGGGTTATGGACAGCGGTCACGCCTCTTTTTGCAAGAAGAGCGATATCTCCGGAATCCAGCCAGCAGCAGTGTGCTGCGATGCAGTGGTCTGAGAGAACGCCGCATTTTTCGAGCCATGCAGGAGGTCTCATTCCATGTGCCGCGACACAGTCTTTTACTTCCTGTTCTGTCTCAGAAAGATGGACATGGAGCGGAATATTCTGCTCGTTTGCAAACTCGGCACACCACGTAAGTCCCTCTTCAGATACAGTATAGACCGCATGCGGAGATACTCCCGCCATAATTCTCGGATCTTTTCTCCCTTTGATATATCTGACGGTGGATTCCATGACTTTCGTCTCGGATTCAAATTTGTCGTGGTCCCCCCCGTCGATCATACAATAGGAAAGACACGCCCTGATTCCCGCTTCTTCGACGGCGTTTGCCACTTCTTCCATCTTGAAGTACATATCGTTGAAGGTGGTCGTTCCGGTCCGGATCATTTCAAGACAGGCGAGTTTTGCACCCCAGTAGATGTCCTCTTCGGTGAGGTGGGCTTCTGTCGGCCAGATTTTTGTAGAAAGCCACTCGAAGAGCTGCATGTCGTCAGAATATCCGCGCAGAAGTCCCATGGGGGAATGGGTATGCATGTTTATCATTCCCGGAAGGGCGGTCGCTTTGTCTCCGTCGATGATGAATTCTGCGTCATGATCTTTTATTTTTTCGCCGACTGCACCGATATTTCCCGTGCCGTCAAGGTAGATTTCCTGTATTTTTCCATTGAGGCTCACGTTTCTGATGAGAACCGGTACCTGTTGTCCAAAGATGTCTGTGTCTGTCATGCAAGTTTCTCCACGATTTTTGATATGATAAGAGTGATTTTATTGCCGTTTTGTTCTGAGATCTTTACGATCTCATCGTAGTCCGGGGAGGATGCTCCGCCTATGCCGTTTGCATAGTTGTCCACGGTACACAAAGCGGCACATTTTATGCCAAGTTCATTTGCGAGCGTAAGTTCGCTTGCGATCGTCATGCCGACCACGTCAGTATCATGTGCGAAGCAGGCAATTTCCGAATGGCTTTCAAACCTGGGTCCGTGCGCCTGGAAATACGTTCCTGATACTGCTTCGGGAATTATTTTAAATAATTCGGTCCGGAGTTCTGCATCGATCGAGGGCGGTGTGTGGAACAGGTCATTGTCATGCAGAGTCGGGATATCCCAGGGTGAAAAGTAATCGTCCGGGATGACGATGCTTCCCGGGGGAAGCGTGGCTTTCATGCTTCCCGTCGATCCGATCACGATTATCCTGTCGACACCAAGGATCTTCATCGCTGCGAGGTTTGCTTTGTGATTGATCTGGTGCGGCGGAGTATTGTTCTGGTGCCGGCTCACAAAGACGATTTTTCCGATGTGGGCCTCAGTGGGACCAAATGGTGTAGCTACACGGATCTTTTCGAGAGGGGGCAGACGGGCTTGTAAGAGGGCTGTTCCTCCGATAATTCCTAACATTGGTAATCTGTATTTGCTTTTCAAGTTATAAAAGGGGAGGGGCATTGGGTATTCTATATATGGTCAGTAGATGTGCGCATGTAAATTATGGATTCATCAGAGCGTGAGAAACAACATCTTTTTATTGATGTTTGACGTATTGGTTAAGGCACATATAGACTGTGTGTTTAATGGGCCGGTAGATCAGTGGTAGATCGCTACATTGGCATTGTAGAGGCCGCGGGTTCAATTTCCGCTCGGTCCATTCGTTTTTCAGATAATTTGAGCTTATGTTAGTCCCGGCTTTTTCCGCATGCTTTTCGGAAAAATCTTTTCATCGAATATGCTTGTATCATTTATGACCGATGACTAGGCACACACCTGCTCATCTAAGCATCAAAAACGGGATATTTCCACTGCGTTAGGCTCCGATCCGAAGTTCCCCTTCCGCAGCCCGGAATCAGATAAGAAAATGGAATATTGATCCTGTATTTTGAAAACTCAGCGGCTCATGAAGCATAATCTCCGTGGGTTTTGCAGAAGATACCGATGATCATTAAATTGCCATCCCATACATCGACAGAGAATAATTATATCTAAAATATTTTGCATCCAAGACCATGGAGCGCTGATAAAAAAGAGAGTTATGTTCTTCTCATGATGAAGAACGCTGCTGCGCCGAATCCGGCAACTATGCCGAGTACGGGAGCCAAACTTTAGGCAGTCTCACTCGTGGCAGGATCAGCACTTTACATCGTTGGTAATTGTCATAGCAAGCTTTTCCTTAAGGATCTCAAGGAACCCGGCCCACAGGACATCGAAGTGCTCATCATGGGAGATGAAGGGATTGAGCAGGCAGACACGGAGCACGTACACCGATCCTACACGATTCCATTCCTCCTCCGGGATGCCGAGCCGCTTCACGAAGTTTCTCGGAGCATCGCCATAGTCTTCCCGGGCGAGGTCAGTCTTCGAGGTGATCCAGTCATTTTTATACACAGGCCCGCTGACGTAGGAAGATTCATCGTAGATTTTTTGGTTTAGATTGTTCATGGCATCCAGGTCTGTATTGCCTACTTCGTTGAAGGCCATGCACACGATATTGAAGTCGGGTTTTTCCGCAAGAGGTTCCACCTGGAATTTTCTGCCATTGACAGTCAGGTATTTTTTCTCTATCAGGGCCTTGGATAACATCTGGGCCCCCTCAATGCTTCTACCGATGATCCTGCCGTAACCGGTTACGTTAAGCGGGATCAGCCTATGAGCGGCCCAAACAGCAGCAGCTGTGGCG
>CAYSRP010000004.1:0-28869 GCA_964433475.1 uncultured Methanomicrobiales archaeon | reverse complement strand
GTGTAGCAGAACCAAGATTATAAAGCCCCCCGCCATTTAAAGCCGTGTTGTCTGATATGGTTCCAGAAGAGACAGAATACGTGCCTGTGTTGTAAACACCACCGCCATTTCCGAGGGCAGTATTGTATGAAGCTGAGTTTAGTGCAGTAATTGACCCTTGATTATATATACCACCACCATCACCATTAGCAGTATTATAATAGACTAAAGCGGTCGAACTGCCAAGAGTTAATGTACCGCCTACTGCGTTGTAAATCCCGCCGCCATTTCCAGACGCAATGTTGTTTGTAATGGGGAAACCCCCGGTAAGCGTTCCCGCATTATATACACCACCACCATCTACAGCAGAATTATCATGAACATTTGCAGCCCCATTGTTAATATCGACAGGGTTACTTCCAGCGTTGTAGATACCCCCCCCATTCTCAGAAGCTACATTATTATAAATCTCACATGCAGTAATATTAAAAGACGTCCCCTCATTGTAGATACCGCCACCATTTTTCGCTTTATTATTAGCTACAATTAAACTAGCCTGTACACTCAGGGTTCCTGCATTTTTGATACCCCCCCCATTTCCATTAGGATTCGTATTATTTATCAGAGTAATTTTAGCTACGTTAAAAGAGGCATCGCCTTCAATTACCATAAGAGGTGCATCCCCATGACCATTTCCTTCTAAAGTAAGAATAGTGCCAGAATTCCAATCTACTTGAGCCTGAGATTGAATCACAAGGAGAGGACCCTCATAACCCGGGGCTCGGAAAAATGTAATTTCTGATAACCCCTCGTCTCCATTGTTCAGAACAAGACCAGCCAAACCGGGTGTGATAGTTATTGGTTCCCTCCCAATCACAATATCCCCACGTAACTTCAACTGGTTGCCATTCAGATAGGCAATATCAGTTCCAGAGTGCCCATTCCCATAGTCATATGTTGTGTTTAAACCTGCCGACCAAGCATTTAGCGAGGCTACAAAATCCTCCGGTGTGGTATATCCTTCGCCAGAATTATTTCCCATAATATAGTATTGCCCCCCTCCACTAGGATCATACACCACGGTTTTGTTGATGACCTTCCCGCTGAACACAAGAGCAGTGATTCCGTCAGTAAAATTTCCCGCGATATTGATACGGGTCACATTATCATCGAAATCTGTAATGATCGCCCCTGACAAAACATCAGACTCAGGAACAGACTGAATATGCCCGTTGTCCAAATAAACCGTATATGACTGAAGATACGGGAGATCAGGTCCGGATACTGGTGTAACAGTTGCCGTTTCATTATCATTCACAACTACCGTAAACCCGACGATTTTAGTATCAACAGCCGAAAATGAGCTAATACCGCTCATCACAGAAACAGATACTATAGCAACAAGAACAACGGAAAGTGATATGAGAAGTATGGTCCCGATCACGGGAGAAACACCGTTGTCCTTTTTTATATGCATAAATTACTCTTGGGTCCTTGGGATAAATTACTTTGTGTCGACTCGAAAATACCACCAAAAAGACCAATTCATGAAATCAACAACACTGCAAACAAAATTACTGCTGTTAAAGGCATCAGATAATCGTACATTGTCGGGAAAAACACCGGAACATACGTCCCGCCGGACGTGTACCCCCGTCGTGCAAGAATAGATGACTGGAAAGAAGACCTCCTGAGTGAAAGAACAAGAAGACCCATGGAAAGTGTTGGAACCGCAAAAATCGAAAACTTCTGCCCCTTGATTTTCAGTGCCGACTTCATATGGGAAAAATCATATTTTATCTCTGAGAGAGCCTGAATCGAAAACTCGGCGACGATACCCAAATCAAAACCGACCCGCTTGCCGCACAACCAAACAAAGAAACTCATGAACTCATCGGGGAGAAGAGATGCCGAGAACCAGAATGCCAGCAGAACCAGAACAAAAATTTTTGCTCCGTAAAATACATCGCCGCCGGACAAATATAATACGATTGAAGGAATCAAACCCATAAGTGTTGATGTCAATATAACAACCTTCCAGGATTCTTTTGCAAATGTTGTTTTTGCTGCAAAAAAGATCCACCAGCAAAAAACTACTACCGCTCCAAATATACTCACAAAAGACAGGATGGAAAGCAACACAAGCGTAAGAAGACGAAAACGAATATCACTCACGATGTATCCCTCCATCTCTGATTTTCCATGGAACACCATTCTGTGGAATGTGCTCTATTTCATGAGAAAAGACAATGGTGATCCCCCGTCGATTTTCAATTAATGTAGTCAGAGTCTCCTTCGCAGAAGAATCAAGCGAGGCATACGGCTCGTCCATTATGAGAACATCCGGATCTCTGGCGAAAACACAGGCAAGCATGAGCCTTTTGAGTTCCCCCCTGGAAAGGGTAAACGGGTCACGGTCATTTGCTTTCACCTCAAACATGGAAAATGAAGGATCTCTGAGCGAGACGCCCCATGACGAAATCTCACGAAAAACAGTAGAGCCCGTAACCTGATATTCAGGAAACTGCATGAGAAGAACAGGAGATCCGCAATCTTCCCATAGGATTTTTCCAGAAGAAACAGGTGTAAGCCCTGCAAGGGTTGAACTGAGCATGGATTTTCCCGAACCGATCCTACCTGAAATGAGATGGACGCCGTCTTCGAAAACGGCATCACCCGATAACGAAAAATCCCCTGCATGAAGTGTAATTGAATCCAGAATGATCCTCATACCATCACCTCAAAATCTGCGGTATCTCTGAGCATTTTTGTGTGAGAACTCCACATCACATAAGGAATTTTTTTTGAAGAAATAAACGAGTGGAGTTCCTCAATCGTTTCCCCATCCAGATGGGAATCCGGTTCATCCAGAACAAGAAGAACCGGTTCATCAATAATAGCTGTCAGAACGCCGACTAGTATTTTCTCACCTCCTGACAGAGTCCTGCATTCCCTTCTCAGAAGATGGCTGATACCCGCCGACTTTGCCAATTCCATTACTTTTCTTTTTATTATCTCAGAAGGGAGCCCGGCAAACCGAAGTGGGGAGGCAATCTCATCGAAGACGATAGGAAACAGCAGATGCCGGTCAGGAAACTCACTCACGTAACCAACATTCACAAGACGTGGGGATAGTGAGTCAATTCTGACCAGACCTTCTACCGGCTGAACAAGTCCTGAGCAGATCTTCAGCAGGGTCGTTTTACCAGCTCCGTTTCTTCCCGACACCAGAGTGAAACCCGCGGGAATCTGCATCGCAGGAATATCCAGAACACCATGCCGTAGACCTTCAATCGTGATCATACCCGTGGCCCTCACTTTTCCGGAGACGAAGGGTAACGAGTTCCGTCACCGCGATTTTTATTATGTCCCCCGCTATAAACGGAAGCATGCAGGAAATGAGAGCAGCCCAAAGTGTTGCTCCGGAAGAGATCATGAACCAGGCTACGCCAAATATATAACAAACAAGGGTAGCGAGACAAAGACCTATCAAATCAAACGGCACGGATTTTTTAGAGAAAAACAATCCTGCAATAAACGCCATCACAATAAAACCGATAAGAAAACCACCGGTCGGACCGAGAAGTATACCTATACCTGCTGTTCCATTGTGAAATAACGGAAGACCAAGTGTTCCAAACAAAACATACAGGGTCGTGGGAATCACTGCATATTTTTTCATAACGGCTGCCGCCAGTAATACAAAAAGCGTCTGGAGAGTAAACGGAACGATGAATGGGACCGATATCCAGCCTCCAATGGTAATCAAAGCCACAAACACTGCTGAAAAAATAATCAACTGCGAACGTTTTTCGTTTCCGTACATTGTTAACCATATATTATATGTAAGTTAACAATAAAAAAGAATCAGATAAGGAAACAGTCGCCCGCGATAACACGTTCGACTTCACCGCTGTCTTTGTGGATAAGCAAAGCACCATGCTCGTCAACATCAAGTGCTTCTCCTTCGAAACTTTCCCTGATGGTCCGGACCCTGACTCTCCTGTGAAGAGTGTGCGAAAGACTTTTCCACTCACGGAAGAGAGGTTCCGTCTCGCCTTTCAAAATCATCTGATAACGGCGCTCAAATTCTTTGAGGAACACGGCAAAGAATTGAGCACGGTCCACATCATGCCCAAGTTCATCTGAAAGAGATGTTACGTATTTGGAAAGGTTCGGCATGACTTTTTCAATCGACACATTCACATCCACACCGATACCTATCAGACAATATCTGATGGTATCACCCTCGGCAGACAGTTCAAGAGTTGTACCTGCTACTTTTTTATCACCGATGAAAACATCATTCGGCCATTGAATCAAGGCAGATAACTCGTATTCGTGGCGGATCGCACGGGCAAGTGAGATCGATGCCGCAGCCATGATAACGAAGGTCTGCTCAACATTGAGTTTCGGCATCACAACGATCGTCGCCCAGATTCCCCCTTCCGGCGACATCCAAACACGGTTCATCCGCCCAAGACCGCCTGTCTGCTGCTCAGCCACGAGAACAGTTCCGGGCTGAACTTCATTCCCAATCTCATGCATCATCTGACGTGCGAGGGCATTCGTTGATGCAACCTGCTCGAAGTGGTGCATCTCCTGACCGACCACCTTGGTCTTTAAGTATCGTTTCACTTCATAGGGAAGTAAAAGCCGCGTATGCTTCCGAAGTGTATATCCGTTTTTTTCGGAAGCATCTATAACATATCCCAGTTCACGCAACAGAATCACGCATTTCCAAACGGTAGCAAGGGAGATTCCAAGGCGTTCACTAATAACTTTGCCGGAAACCGGCTGATCAATCCCCGCATCGTCCAGAATATGCAGAAGTCCAAATATCGTGTGTGTCATGAGGTTTTGCCTCCTAAATAGGATATATGTCTTGTTATGCCATCTGAAAAGAATAAGATTTCGTTTGAAGACACGGATTTTCTATCAGAATGATACAGGTTCCCCGTCTGAAAACACCTTCAGAAATGCATCACTCGGATACTCGTGAGTGCTTGCCAGAAGAAGAGTACCTTTTCCAACCGGGCACTCAACCAGAACAGGAAATCCATTTTCCGCTATGGCAAGGGAATGTCCTTCAAATTCTTCAAACCATCCGTCAGATGCAAAATTTTTCGTATCGTATCCGTCAAAAATACATGACCACGGAGATGTAGTATCAACGTCAAGATGATGTTCGGCAAATTCATAATGATATTTTACGTTTACAGGGAGCCAGTCATATCTATTCGGCGAAGCATCAGCTGCCCCAAAAACGAGAAGTCTGCCTCCTGCATTCAGATAGTTTTCGATTCTCTCTGAACATGCACGGAGAGCGGGGAGAAGATTGGAATAGGATTTGTTCCCAAATCCGGTCGGAATAATTATTCCCGAGTATTTTCCCCGATAGAATGGTGCCGAAAGTAAAAGAGGCGTGACCGCATCACATGGGCAGGCTGCATCTTCAACAAGCCGGTGAAATGTCATTTTGGTATCCCAGAATACGGCGACAGTCATCCTTTGATCACTCCAAGCGGTCTCATACGGGCAACGATACGCGAAATGCCGGCATCGTGAACTGTATGGACAACTTCACTGCTGGATTTATACACATCAGGGGCTTCTTCGGCGATGGCCGCAGAATTCGGCGCACGAACGATGATCCCCTGCTGAAGAAGAGCATTTGCAACTTCTTCTCCTGTTTGACTCTTCTTCGCAGAAGACCTGCTCATTACTCTGCCGGACCCGTGACACGTACTTCCAAATGTTTTTTCCATTGCACCAGATGTTCCTGCAAGAAGATAAGACGACGTTCCCATACTTCCCGGAATAAGGACCGGCTGACCGCATGCACGAAATTCGTGAGGGATCTCCGACCTGCCGGGACCAAAAGCCCGTGTAGCTCCTTTTCGATGAACGCAGACTGTCTTATGGACACCGTCAACATCATGTTCTTCCCACTTTGCCACGTTGTGGGCAACATCATAGATGAGAGGCATCTCCTCGTATGAGATCCCGAATTTGTTCACAAATAATTCTCTCACGATATGGGTAATAATCTGACGGTTTGCCCATGCATAATTTGCAGAAGCGGCCATGGCTCCAAAGTATGCCTCTCCTTCTGGAGAGGAAAGAGGAGCACAGGCAAGCTGCCGGTCTGGAAGTTCTATCCCATATTTTTTCGTTGCCGACTCTAAGATCTGAAGATGATCTGTACAAACCTGATGCCCGAGACCGCGTGAACCGCAGTGGATCATCACGCAAATCTGCCCCTTTGACACCCCAAACATTTTTGCGGTCGCTTCATCTTCGATTTCATCAACGACCTGGACCTCCAGAAAATGATTTCCCGAACCAAGCGTTCCGCACTGAGGAATACCCCGCTGTCTGGCTTTTTTGCTGACGTATTCCGGAACGGCACCTTTCATTGAACCATTTTCCTCGCACCGGTGAATATCTCCAGGCATTCCATATCCCATATCGACTGCATTCTTTGCTCCCTCCACAAGCATGAGCGATAAATCATTTTGAGATAAACGGATCGGACTCTTTGACCCGACGCCGGTAGGAACTGCATTATAGAGATCATCAACAAGACCCTTCATATCAGGAATATCCGATACGTGCAGAGGGGTAGTGATCATCCTTACCCCGCAGTTTATATCAAATCCTACTCCGCCCGGAGAGATAACACCCTTCTCCGCATCAAATGCAGCAACGCCGCCGATGGGAAAACCATATCCCCAATGAATATCCGGCATACCTAGCGAGTATCTGATGATACCCGGAAGCGTTGCCACATTGGCAAGCTGCGTCAAAGCCCCATCTTCAAGATTTTCAGCAAGGTTTTCCGAAAGGAAAAAATGTCCCGGCACCCTCATCCCGGGAACAAGATCCATAGGGATTTCCCATTCGGTTTTAGTGATTTGATGTATCTGGTCGTTCATAGTTTTCAAATATCAAAAATTATTATCAATTCATAGCCGGCATCAGTTTTTGTCAGCGACAATCCCGAATAGGAAATGCCTTTCACCCCGATACCGCCTGCATGTTTTCCCCTGTCAAAAATTACTCCGGAAACGATACCTGAAACAGAGTTTCCAACAGAGAGAGTAAACTTTTGGGGAACAAGATATTCTGTTTCAAAAAGAAACAAAAGTTCAGAAAGAAAATTTACGATCAACTCCTCCGGATCTTTTCCTTCGGCAACAATCGGAAAAAAATGTGTCGGTGTTTCAGCAGGATACGGACCATACATAGTCTTTGCAAGAGCATATCCGCTTTCAGAAAAAAGCGACGTAATGTCCTGTGCCGATATTTTCATCCGAACATCGGCAGTATGCTCCAGTTCTTCAAAAACCATAATCGCTGTCTTCAAAAAGGAGCCGCGGGACCATACTCATACTAATCTCCGATATCCACTGGATTTGGTATCGGGAAATATAAATAATATGATTTTTGGCTTTGATTGGGATATCGGATGATTTCGCAGGGCGGACACGAACGGGCATAAGAATCGGGCCACTGCACGACGTACTGATCCGGAAATCCCCGCCGCGCTTATCCATGTACGCGATAACCTCATCGGTGACTGTAATTTCGGAAAGAGGAGAAGGACCACCTTGTTCGTTATCCATTTCTTATCTATATGAGCTGTATCCTCAAAAAAGTTGGTAATGAATCCGCCTGAAATATTCAGGTGGATGCAACTACCTGTTCGACTAAATCGACATATTGTTCTTTTAGTTCATATACTCCTAACGATCCGTCTTTCGTCTTGTGGGTAGACAGGATTCCCAGTTTGGACGCAACAATTCCAACCATTGAAGCCACGGAGTGGTATGTAACATCAAACTTCGTTGAGAGTGCCTCATGAATCTGTGGGACCGTCATGGATTTTACCCGGATAAGGAGATTCAGAAGTGCCTTCCTAATACCGGATTTATCACGGGATAGATAGCTACGAAGTCTTCTCTCAATCTCCTTTCGTAAATCTGACGTTGAGAGCATATTTTTTAATAGGCTTTATCTATATAAATACATACCGATATCAGAAAGATTTAAAAAAATACACGAATTTGATATGCTTGAAAAAGCAATAAGATAATTACTAATGATTTATCGTCTCTATGAGCATCTGATTGCAAAAGATCTCAGAACATTTCCAAAGGAAATGTGTTTCATGCTGAGTGATACAGATATATTATCAGATGCAGGGAAACTCGAAAAAGTGATCATGTGGGCAAAAGCGTTCCCTGAGATTAAAAGAATCATTTTCCATATAAGTACAGATGAAGCGAAAAAAATCGAAAAAGTTCTGGATCCCCGGTCTCTGGCAAAAAAAACAACAGTTCGCATAAGCACGCCTGAGCATGATACCACATCAGGGATGGGAACACCGGAAATCCTGATAGCCCTTGGAAAGAAAGGCAGAGATGAAATAACTGATGCGATAATCGCGATTGCAAATGAAGAAATTGACCCTGAATCCATTACAGAAGAAACAATAGAGTCTCATCTCGCATATCAGGTAAACCCGGATTTTGTTATCAAAACAGGAGGAAATCACCTCACCGATTTTTTGATCTGGCAATCAGTGTACTCTGAACTTTTTTTCACAGATATCAACTGGAACAGATTCAGAAAAGTGGATTTTCTTCGGGCACTACGTGATTTCCAGTCCAGAGGGCGCAGATACGGAAGATAAATTGATCTGAAGATATAAGAGAAACTTCTATACCTTTTCTGAAAGAATAGTAGTAAGATAATGTCGCTATCAATTCCGAAAATACCAGAATCAGAAAACCCGAAAATAAATTTCTTCCGGGACATCGTGATTGTTTTAGCAATCGTTGCAGCAATAGGAATTGCTTTGTTTGCAGTATCCGGCACATGGCCGGCTCTTGTCGCCGTAGAATCCCCAAGTATGGTCCCGAACATGAACGTCAACGACCTTGTGTTTGTTGTTGAGGAAAACAGATACGGCGGATTCCTGACATCTGTTGAGGCACAAGAAGCGGGAATAGAATCATTCGGCGGATATGGTGATGTGATCATATATCAGCCAAACGGAGAAACAGGCGTAACCCCGATCATTCACCGGGCAATAACATGGATCAATGAGTCCGTTGCCGAAGAGGCGGGATTTACCGGTGATGCCGCGCACGCAGGATATATTACCAAAGGTGATAACAACACAGCTGTCGACCAAAACGCGATCTTCCCGGAGTACGGCAGAATGCAGCCTGTCAAAAAGGAGTGGATCGTTGGAAAAGCCCTGTTTGCTATTCCACTGATCGGTTTTGTGCCTCTCCACATCTTTGAATCTGCACTGTTTGTTGTAGTGATTTTACTTATTATCGAACTCGCCGGCAGACTACTAAAGAAAAATAAAAAGACGAATAAGAAGAATACAGGAAAGAAACGATGAACGTCAACATCATTTTGAACGATGTCCTCGGGGGATCAAGACTCAGTGAAGAAGAAGCGGCATTTCTTTTCAACGTGAACTCACGTGACGTCTGGAAAATTGCAGAAGCTGCAGACATCATCCGTGAGAGAAAAAAAGGAGATGTAGTCACGTATGTCCGGAACATGAACATCCACATGACCAACATATGCAAAAACCGGTGCGGTCTGTGTGCATTCGGACGAAAAGCTACTGACCCTGATGCATTCTGTTTTTCCGATGATGAATTCAGAGAGCACACAAAAGACGCTCTCGCAAAAAATGTGACCGAGGTCTGCTATCTTTCAGGAGTCAACCCTGAGTTCACGCTTGATAATTATGAAAAAATGATAAAGATCTTCCATGAAATAATTCCCGGAGTTCACGTACATGGATGCAGTCCCGATGAAATTATATTCGCTGCAAAAAGGAGCGGGATCTCTACAAAAGAGGCACTTATCAAACTGAAAGAGGCAGGACTTGGTTCGGTTCAGGGTACAGCGGCGGAAATTTTAGTAGACAGAGTCAGGAAAATCATCTGCCAAAAAAAACTCTCGACATCGGAATGGGTAAGGATCATCAAAGAAGCATCGGAAGTCGGATTCAGGGCAACGTCCACTATCATGTATGGTTCAGTGGAAACGATGGAGGAGAGAGCACGGCATTTATCCATCCTTCGTGACATTCAGGATGAATGCCATGTGTTTACTGAACTTGTACCGCTTGCTTTTTTGCACAAAAACACCCCTCTCGAAAAAGCAGGTCTCGTAACGCATGGTTCAACCGGGAAGGAGGATATCCTACTGATAGCTGTATCCCGCCTTTTCCTTGACAACTTCGATAACATTCAGGTCCCCTGGTCGAAAGTCGGGCAGAAAATGACACAACTTTGTCTTATGGCAGGTGGAAACGATGTGGGCGGGACGATGTTCGCGGATGCTCTTTCACGTACGGCAGGTGCGGGAGAAGAAGCGGATTATTTCAGTCCGGAAGAGATGGGGAGGATGTGCGAAGATATCGGCAGAACACTTCATCAAAGAGATACCCTCTACAATCTGCTCTGAACCAGAAACTTAGATTATTAAAATCCTGAGAAGAAGATCCACAAACGAAAATCCGAAAAGTGCGAACAGATATCCGATAGTAATTGGAACCATAAACGGAACACCATACGATATCCAGATGTTGCCTGCTCTGGCATACAGGGCAAGTTTCGGCGCATATGTATCAGGATTGTCACGCAGATTTCTGATAGATAGATCCGACTGATTTCTGAGAGCACGAATCGAACTGCCGGCACGGCAGAAGTTTCTGGAAATACCATTATCATCCTCGGTGATTTCCTCGGAAACAAATCCAAAATATTTTGTGATCGAGTTTCCGGGAACTGGTTTTCCCGAACACATAAGCCAAAAGGGTGCCTTGTTTTTCAAAACAAGATTTCTTATGAAGAAAAATACCGGCACAACTAACGCAAAAACAGCAGCATTCACCAGAGATGACAACGCTAACGAAGGAAATAACCATGTAGAGGCAAACGGTGTGATCGGTACCACAAGAGACAGAAGAATCAGTGCTTTCCCGTCTGCTACTCCGAATAATCCAAAATAGGTGAAGACGCCCACAAGAAAAGCGACTAAAATGGATACGAAGAACACAGACAACGCACCGGGTGCAGCATAATACTCAACCCAGAACCAGACGATACATATTCCACAGATAACTGCTGCCGGATACCACGTCGCTGTATATATCGTGCGGGTCTTCAGATCCTGCCAGGATGCATACAGAAATGTTATCAAAACAACTATTGCCGATATTGCAAGTGGCAGAGAGAGAATCATTACCTACGATTCACCGCGAAATATGATAAAATAAATGGGTGAGAGGTGGACCTCAGTCGGGGAAAACAGTTTTCGCTACTTCTTTTGCGTAAACATACGCAGGCATTCCCGAAAGCATAAATGCAACACGTAATGTTTCTTCCACTTCTTCCGAAGTTACGCCTACCATTTTGGCTCCGGCAAGCTGTGCTCGTAATGCATGGTCATCTCTCATCGCCGCAGCAATTCCTATAGCAATGAGTTTTTTGTTTTTACGGGTTAGAGAACCATCAGACCAGATGTAGTTATCAAGTTTCAGAACTGCGTCGTGGATCAGCGGATCTGATTCAGCCATTTCTCTGAAAAATACGGGAACATGCCCGATATTGTGTTCAAGTTCATGCATTTCGTCATGACATCCGCAGACGCCTTTTTTTTCATTATGCATCATTTTTATTCTACTGATAATTAGTTGGAGAGTGTATTATTCTATGGATAGGAGCACATTATTTTACTAAGAAGCACACATATCATCCACTAATGACAAAGAACGTAGTTGCTTTGTTCGGAAGCAACATCATCGGAGGAAACACCGACAAACTCCTGAAAGAGGCGATCCGCGGCGTGGAGGACGCGGGATGTACCGTTGAAAGAATCAACATCACCCAGGAAAATATTGGTGGATGCAGTCAGATATTTGACTGTATGTTTGAACCACGTTGTTCCATTGATGACGGAGCCGATAAATTTTACACCATGCTCAAACGTGCCGATGGAATAATCATCGCAACTCCGGTGATGACCTACGGAATCCCGGGACAACTAAAATCCTTCATGGACCGATGCCAGCCTTTCTATATGGCAAAATATTATCGTAAACAGCCATTCATCACCAAAGAACATGCAAAGATCCGCAAAACACTTTTCATCTGTATTGCGGGAATGAACACACCGGATGTATTCATCGGACCGATTCTCACAACAAAAGCATACTGTGAGATAATCGACGCAAAATACTCTGATGAACTTCTGCAAAACGATATGGACACTATTATAAAAATAGAGAATAAACCGGAAGTCTTGAAAACAGCGTACGAAAAGGGGAAATCACTTGGCGAAGCAATCTCGAAAGCACGCGAATAAGCCCGACATAAAAGCGGAACTCGTGCAACTCGCGGACCCAAAATACCGGACGTTTTCAAGCGGACTTATTCCGGGAGCGGATAATATGCTGGGAGTCAGAATTCCGGACCTGCGGGATCTGGCAAAGAGGATTGCACAAGGTGATTGGCAGGCATATCTCAGGGAAGCAACTGATGATTCATTTGAGGAAATCATGCTTCAGGGTCTTGTCATAGGATATGCGAAAGGGAATCCCGATGAAATCATTTCAGCACTAAAATATTTCATCCCGAAAATCGACAACTGGTCGGTCTGTGATTCTGTTGCGATGGGATTGAAAATCGCAAAAAAATATCCTGATAGATTCTGGAAATTTATCCAGCCATACCTTGACTCGGACCGGGAATTTTTTGTCAGGTTCGGAGTCGTAATGCTCCTTGACCATTATGTGGATGATAAACACATTGATGATGTTCTAAACATTCTCGACAAAATAACCCTGGACGCATATTATGTGAAGATGTCGGTCGCCTGGGCAGTATCGGTCTGTTACGTGAAGTTCCCCGAAATCACGCAGGAATATCTTTTGAACTGCTCGCTTGATGATGGGACATACAATAAATCAATTCAGAAAATCATCGAGTCGTATCGTGTGGATAATGATGCAAAAAATATTCTCAGAAAAATGAAGCGGACGTAGATTCTGCCTTCATCCGCTCGTCATATGTTCTGAGAGCACGCACCAGATCCACATACCTGAACTCGGGCCACGGGGGCGCACAGAAACAGACCGCTGCCTCGTTCCCGTTTGCAAGCCATGGAAGGAAGTTTGAAGTACGCTTGTCGTTTGCCGTTCTGATGATCAAATCGACCGGCGGCATATCGACAGTGGGATACATCCGTTTGGTTACAAAATCCGGGGTGATGGAATCAGGAGATATTTCACCGGCACGAACTTTTGAAACAATACACTTTGTTGTTTCCACAATTTCGTTTCTCCCGCCATATGCCAGAGCAAGATGGAGAAAATACTTATTATGATTTTTCGTTGCTTCTTCAACAGCCTCGATCTTTTCGAGAAGCTGCTTGTTGATAAGAGACCGGTCCCCGATGATAGTGACATTTACTTCCCCCTCAAAAAGCCGTTTATCCGCCAGCATCTCGGTAAATTTTTCGAGAAAAAGTTCTAACAACTCCTGAACTTCTTCTTTTGGGCGCTTGAAGTTCTCGGTTGAAAACGCATAAAACGTTACGTGGGAAATACCCAGTCCTTCCATCCATTCGAGGACCTTAAATGTTGTTTCGGCCCCGGCACGATGTCCGAATGCGGTATCTTTTCCATGAGCCTTTGCATACCTGCGGTTTCCATCCTGAATTATTGCCACATGAGTGGGAATATGAGTCAAATGCCGCACAAGTCTGTGAACATACAGATCTTCTGCAAAGGTCCGGATACTCACTGGGGAATCACCTCAACGATCATCCCGTCATTTGGATAGCGTTCGATGATTTTCCTCTCCCCCCCAAACTTTTTGGGAACCTTTCGCATCTGCTGCCAGTCGAGTTCGATCGTCCCGTCTTCCATTTCTTCATAGAAACTTCCGGCACGAAGACATGAGAGGATCAGCTCAAGGTCGTCTTTCGGATCCATGGAACCATACATTACCGTACCGTCATCCGTGATCTGATCAAACGGACGTGCAGAATTTTTTGCAATACGCTTGAGTCTTTCACGAAGTTGGACTGAATCTTTGAACGTGGACGTACAGTAGTGGACCTTCGGATGACCATTTATCTCACTCGCCCATTTTGTTGAGCCTTTGATTGCATTACAAAGAGGGGTTTCCGTCTCAAGTTTTCTTTCGCGCATATTATCGGCACACGCATCACCCCACTCAAGCTGGTTAATATTGAAAAAGTCCAGCGAGTCAAGAAGCGGGAAGAAAAATCGAAGACCCTGAAGAGATGGGACCTCAATGCCAACGGAAAATCCCATACGCTTTGCATCTTCGATGGACTTTACGTAGGGTGATGTCATAATGTCTTTCCACATCTCGTGCGGGGGATGCATTCTGATTTCATCGACGCATCCCACAAGAGCTGCGAGATCCTCCTCGGTCGGTGCTTTACCGGTGTAAAGATGAATATGATGATCTTTACCAAAATGGTTTTTGAGGGCCGAACAGAATTCAACCACACGTTCAATTTCGAGAAGAGGCTCTCCTCCCGTCACACCTGTTCCAAGAGCGTCCATAACTTCCCCTTCAGTGATTGCCTCGTCAGGGGTGGTGATCTTCTTATCGTTTGCATAGATCACATCAAGATCTTTTCTATCCTCAGAAAGAGGGCAATACCAGCAGGTCCGATCACACCGACCGGTAATGAAGAGAACCAGCTTTGCCCCGATGTAGCAGAGTTTGCATCCGTCAGAGAGATTTCGCGGGAGTTTTACCTTCGCCATATCAGGTTGACATCTCAAGGAGACGTTTCAATGTCGCTTCACGACCAAGTGCTTCAAGGAACCATCCAAGACGCGGACCTCTGTCTGCACCCAGGAAGGCACGGTAGATGCCGGTGAAAACTTCCTTTCCGGTAATTCCAGCGGATTCTGCTGCATCATAAACTGCATTGTGCAGGATGTCGGCTTTCCATTCAGCGTCGGCGATCTGCTTTGCATATGCGGCGACGGCAGCTTTTATTTCCGGTTTTTCGTTTACGGCAACTTCAGGCAGTGTTTCTGAGAGAGAGAACTTGGAATCATCGGGTGCATAACGATCAAGCCAGATCCTGGCACGGTTTGCCTGGTCAAGAACGGCGGCTTTGTCGACAATGTCATAACCACTGCGTTTCAGAATGTCAAAGACAGCATCATCGGTTTGTGCGATCTGGACAACAGTGGTCATATGGCGGAACGGGATCGTTGTCTGGGGTGAGGAGATCCGTGAGAGTTCGTATTCACGGGAATCACCTGCAGCGGCGGATCTATCATACTCGTCGATTAAACGGAGCAGACCCATTCCCGGATCGAAGGCGATCGTCTTGTCGGGTTTGGTTTTTGCTATCATGTACCTGAGAACTTCCGGCGGAACGATGTCAAGCATATCGCGGATCGTTAATACGACACCTTTTGAGGAGTGCATCTCACCTTTTCCTTTGAGGCTAATCCATTCGTAGGTTACCGGAACCGGAGCATTGTAGCCGTAAATCTCTTTAGTGATGATCTTCCCGGTATCATATGACCCGCCGGGTGAAGCGTGATCTTTTCCGAATGGTTCAACGGTGACTCCGTGAACTGACCAACGCATCGGCCAGTCAACACGCCAGACTAGCTTGCCTTCGCCTTTGGAATAATCGGAGACGCCTTCGTGACCACACGAACATTTGTAGGTGACCGTGTGATTTTCTGTATCGTGGGAGAGGATAGTGGCACGGGAAATCGTTCCGCATGCAGGGCAGATAGGATAATACGGTGTCCAGCCATCCTCAAGTTTTCTGCCTGAGACTTTTTCAAGGATCTCTTTTATCTCTTCAGCATGAAGGAGTGCCGCTTTGATCTGTTCGGTAAACATTCCGGAACGATAGCATTCACTCGTTCTAATGACTCTCGGGTGGATATCAAGTTCTTCGATTGCGGAGAGGAAAGGCTCTAAGAAGTGTTCAGCATAGCTTTTGTGTTTTCCACATGGACACGGAATGTCACAGACCGGCCAGCCAACATAATTCTGGTATTCTTCAGGGAGGAACGGGTATACTTTTCTTAAAGGATCGAAATCATCGGCAACGTAGACAAGTTCCGCTTCAATGCCTCTTTTGAGGATGGCCTTGTAAATCATGTCGCCTGTCATGACTTCACGCATATTTCCAAGATGGATCGGACCCGACGGGGTAATGCCCGTTGCAACCAGCTGCGGGGCATCCGACGGAACCTGAGCGGCCTTCGCATCGGCCCAGTGGATTTTCTCGTGTATTTTTTCTTCCATGTATTGTCACCTAATATAGATGTGTCTATAGATTTGTGTTTTCAAATCTGATAATACCTGATGTCTGAGAAGTGGGGTAAAGAATAATCTTCAATACAAAAACTAAAAAAAAGGAAAGATTATTCGCTCTCTGCAGGAACTGCCGGAAGAGCAGACTCGTAGAGGTTGGCAAAGAATCTGGCTGTGACGATCATGATGAACGGCATTGCAACGATCAGCATAATTATTCCCACAAGCGGGATGCATATGAAGATAATTTCAATAACACCCACAATGAGGCTGATAAGAATCCAGTATCCAAGATATCTGAGCCAGCCGATATTAGCAATAATGCTGAAGATTTCCTTTAAGTGGAACGCCGCACCGAAATGTCCTTCCTTCGCAAACTTAACTAATCCCATTACTCCAACCATTACTGAAACGATAAGCAGAATGATTGGGATAATGATTCCAACAATAATCAGATATGCCAGATTGTCCATCGGACCGAGGGCCACAAGGGTGGAAATGACGATATAGGGAATCATATAAATGAAGAAAATGATCATTGCAAGGATACCCTCTACAAACATCTTACCCCAGTTATTCAGTGCAAGCTCTCCTCCACGGTAGACCCGCATCATAAATCCATAGATGAAAATGCTGAAAAGCACAGTCAAAATGATTCCGAGGATGAACATGACAACGGAAATCGATGCCAGAATAGCGAAACCCGGGTTGACAAGCATATCACCCGACGATAAAGCGGAATCAACTGCCGATGAAAGGACCGGAGTGAATGAGGCAACAAGCGTCGTTGCCATAAGTATCATTCCAATGATCATCAGAGCAGTTCCTGCGAACATTACCGCATAAAGTAAAATCAGAACAAACCAACTTCCAAAGGATTTGAATGCATTATTTGCATACTCCATGGAATTATGAATGTTTTCACCAAAACCTATTACCATAATAAGTATATTATCAGGTCCCGGGGTATTTAGGAGTTTCCCTGCATAGTTAAAATAGTGTGTTAACTTTCCGGGATCCTGTGAGATTGGCACCGCCAAGCTCGGCAAATCGGAGATCCGCATCAGTGAGGTCAGCTTTCCACATATCAGCACCCTCAAGATGTGCGTGTATTAGGCGGGCACCTGAAAGATTCACGTTCCTGAGATCGGCACCTTCCAGATGAGCATACGAAAGAATTGCTCCGGATAGATCCTGTCCCATAAATGATGCCTCTTCCAGATATGCACCGTAAACCCGGGTATCCTCCGGGTTATGGGACAACGCGTCAAGATACCACTCGTTCCAGCCTGAAACACCATCTTTCAAACGCTTCACCTGAGCAGGATCACACTTTATTCTACCGGCAGAATCATACTCGGCAACATCCGGATTTGCACCGTCAAGTAATGCTTTTGCTAAATATGCACGCCAGAGATTCGTGCCTGCCAGATTCGCGTATGAAAGATCAGCAGATTTGAGATATGAATATGATAAATCGGCATTCTTCAAATTAGCAAACCGGAGGTTGGCACCTTCCAAATACCAATAGGCGAGATCTCCTCCCTCCAGATGGGCTCCGTATGTATCCGAACTTCGTAGATACATCGTTTCTTTAAGATGAGCGGTATACCACTCATTCCAGCGGGTGAAATCCTTGCTTTTCGAACATTCATCAAGCAGCGAATACTGCTCTGCGTCAAACATTAATTTTTTCATAGACTAGCCCCTCAGTATTTTTTCTTCCCGCTTCTTTAATGAAAATATCATATCCAGTGATTCCAAAGATAAATGGTGTTAGTATCCCCGCTGAAAGCGGTGCCGGGATTTTGTTCGTCACCTTCCGATGAAAGGAAAGGGTGACCATGGCTAAGGATAAAGCAAGGATGAAAAGAGAAATATATTTCCACGAGACAACAAGAATTGCCAGAAATAGCAGAACGACAAGTATCATACTGAAATGGTCTCTTGCATACCCGGACATATTCATTATATGATTAGGGACGACAAAGGATAATAAATTCTGCGTTGAAAAAATAGGTGGTTGATCCAGTTTATTCAACTACTTTGAAGGATGAACCAGGAATCCCGCAAATCGGGCAACGCTCGGGAATCTTGTTGATCTCAACGTTTCCGCAGACAGGACAGAGATAGATGGTTTTTACCTCGAAGTCCTTGCCTGCTTTGACTGCTTCAATCGCCTTTTTATAAAGTTCTGCATGTGCGGCCTCTGCTTTCATAGCATGTGTGAATGTGATCACTGCATCCTGTCTATCCTCTTTTTCTGCAATCGTGACAAACTTGGGATAACTCTCTTTGCTTGCACGGAGTTCAGCTTCGAGACCAGCCCCAAGATTTGCGACCGTGTTGCCAATGTATCCGCCAACACTGAGAAGGCGTTGTGCATGAATTTCTTCCGCCGCAGAGGTCGCACGGAAAAGTTTTGCGACGTGATCATATCCTTCGTCAGCTGCTGCTTTAGCGTAGGATTTATACTTGCGATTTACCCGGGATTCACCGGAAAACGCACTGTTAATACAGTCTTCAGTGTTCATAATATTTTATTATGTGCAGAAATTTGATAAAGATAGTGAAGAGGGAACTTTTTCGAAACACTTCTGTATGTCCATATCCGAAAATACAATTTAATGAGTCTAGAAAATACTGCAGCCATCAATAAACCATGGGAAAAACTGATTATAAAGGGTCCCAAAAGTTTAGAACTGGATGAACTCATTGCAGTAATTATTGGAAAAGGTCCGCATTGGAGGAACCAGCAGATTTACAAAACGGGACCCGCCCATATACTATTTCAAAAAATAATCGATAAAGAAAAATAGAGACTTCAACGAGACAACAAGAATTGCCAGAAATAGCAGAACGACAAGTATCATAACTGTCAAGGGGTGACAAAGGATAATAAATTTCGGGTTTAAAAAATAGGTAGTTGATTCTGTTTATTCAACTACTTTGAAGGATGAACCCGGGATACCGCAGATGGGGCAACGCTCGGAGGTCTTGTTGATTTCTATGTTTCCGCAAACAGGGCAGAGGTAGATCGTTTTGACTTCAAAGTCTTTGCCTGCTTTTACTGCATCAAGAGCTTTTTGATAAAGAGCGGCGTGAACGGCCTCAGCCTTCATTGCATGGGTAAAGGTAATTGCTGCATCCTGTCTATTCTCTTTTTCTGCAATAGAGAGGAACTCCGGATACATTTTATTCGTCTCATAGAGTTCGCCTTCATGACCTGCTTCGAGATTTGCAACTGTGGTGCCAATATATCCGCCTACACGGAGAAGGCGGCGTGCGTGGATCTCTTCAGCTGCAGAGGCTGCACGGAAGAGTTTTGCGACATGGTCATAACCTTCATCTGCTGCTGCTTCAGCGTAGGATTTGTACTTACGGTTTGCCTGGGATTCGCCGGAAAATGCACCGGCAATACAATCATGAGTGTTCATACACTTTTTTATGTGAGGGGATATTAGATAAAGATTCTGAAAGGGGAACATTTATCGAAACACCTATGGATACTCTATTCAATAAAATAATACTTAATGAGTCTGAAAAATACTGCTGATATAGATAAACCACGGGAAAAACTGATTTCCAAAGGTCCGGCAAGTCTGGAACTCGATGAACTTGTTGCAGCTATTATCGGGAGAGGGATCCCGGGATGTGATGCTATCCAAATCGGGAAGAAGATCGCTAAAATTCTGATGAGTAAGACATATGAAACAGAAATCAGTGATCTTTGTGAAGTGAATGGCATGGGTGAGGCAAAAGCATGCCAGATCATAGCTGCTCTGGAACTCGCACGGCGCTTTCCCCCGCCTATTCAGCGACACGCAGTTATTCACAGCGCAGAGGATGTTTTGCCGTTTGTTCATCAGTACAGATATGATACGCAGGAGAATGTGGTAACGGTAACTTTATCCGGCGCTCATGAAGTGCTTAAGGTAAGACTGATCACAAAAGGACTGCTGAACGAGGCACAGATCCACCCGCGGGAGGTTTTTGCTGGAGCAATCGAAGACAGGGCAGCAGCAATTATTCTAATTCATAATCACCCGTCAGGAAATCTTCATCCAAGCAAACAGGACCTGAAAATTACCAAAGATATGGATGCGGCAGGTGAACTGCTTGGGATCAAGCTACTGGATCATCTGATCATCGGACCGGGTGATGGATTCTGGAGCATTCTGGAAGAGTAACAACGGTTTTGTAAAACCAAAGTAAAAATGAGAAATAGTCTGCTAGAAAATATTCAGATAATTGGAGTAAAAAAGAATTATTCCTTTTTCTTCTTTACAACACCAATACTTTTTGCCGGTGCTTCTGAATCGATAGCAACCGTAATACCAATCAAATATGCATTCATCCGGTCAACTGCCTCACGATTCCGTGTATCTGATGTTGCAGCTTTCTGGTAACAGGAATATGCCGTGTCACGTTCACCCAGAAGATCATACACTTTACCAAGTTCAGTCAACGCACGACTATTCGTCGGATTATCGGCAACATAATTTCCGAGCATCTTCAAAGCTTCATCATATTTTCCGGCACGACGAAGATCCACCGCATCCTCGATCTGATCAGCAATCTTCTTAGGCTTATCTGTTAACTTGGACACACTTCTTGCTCCCGCCTCATTTTCATTACTCTGTTTTCTCTTTGGCGGTGGAATATACTGGGCTGCTTCACGCTTTTTCCGCTCGACACGCTCCTCCATCTCCTTGTTTGCCCTACGCGGAACCTTCGGCAAATCTCCCTCTGTTGCCTCATGACGAAGTTTACGGTTACCTGCTTTTCTGCGCCGGTCGTCATCGTGGGCATGCTTCTCGATCGCATTCGCTTCCTTCTTTTTTGCAACCCACGCAGGCTCAGATGCCGGTTTCGCGACCGCTTTCTTATCCCCGATCCACTCAGCCTCCTTCTTCTCGGTCGACCGTCTTTCAGTCTTGCGTTTTTCCTTATCCCGCTCCTCATCCATACACGAAATTTCGGCAACGATTTCCAGAGGATCATCCATCAGACGCACCATCTTGTCGATTTCCAAAAGACGTTCCATCCCTATGAAATGCTCAGACATGACTCTTCCAAGAGGGGAAAGCTCCAGGATATCTCCTGACTTTTTCACGAGTTTGTGTTTGAGAAGTTCCGCAAGCGGATCATCTCCCACACCAACCATTGTATTACCCACTTTAATGATGTCAGCTTCACGACCACGACACGCGATCGCATTTGCCGCAAACTCCTCCGATGTTTGCTCGATTTCATATTCGGGAGACACCTCCTCCATATCACCTTTCAGAAGCTGGATCGCGACCTCCTCTTCAGTAAGCTTTGTATCGCGCGAATACGAAGCCCCGGGCTCAGCAAGAATAACGACCCGACCAACATCATGATAATCCGGACGACCGGCACGACCCATCATCTGATAGAATTCCTGCACGGAAAGCCAGTTGATTCCCATTGCAAGAGCATCAAATATTACCTGACTTGCCGGAAAATCCACCCCGGCAGCTAAAGCAGCTGTTGTCACCACACAGGCGAGTTTACCTTCCATGAACTGATGCTCGACAGCCCGGCGTTCCTGCGAAGTAAGACCGGCATGATATGGAGCGGCAGTTGATCCAATTGCCTCGGCAACGGTGTGACACCTACTCCGGGCATTTGTGAACACGATCGTTTGACCTTTGTATCCCTTTGAAGACGTCTTGTTGAACTCCTCGAACACCAATTTTTTAATAAAAGGGATCTTCGAGTCCTTTTCGGTGAACACGAGATGGCGTTCAAGAGCAACCGGACGGTCTGCATAGGACACAAGCTTCGCATTGAGCTTTTTTGCCAGCAGGTTGGGGGAACCGATCGTTGCGGATAGATAAAGGAACTGGGCCTTCGGAGCAATATACTTCAGCCTGGCAATGAGCCCGTCGAGACGATGCCCACGCTCAGGGTCTTCGAGCATCTGAATCTCATCGATAACAACTGTCCCGATATTGCCAATCTGCTGCCCTTTTCTTAAGAGATTGTCCATACCTTCATAGGTTCCCACAACAATTCCACCGCCTGCACCACGACGGCCGACCGGGCGGGTCTCAGGCAGATTCACGCGGGACACACCCGTCATAATACTGGTCTGGGTTATCGACTTGTATTTTTCAGAAAACCGATCATACTTCTGATTCGCAAGAGCCACAAGCGGAACCAGAAACAGCATTCTGCCCCGTTTTTCAATATAATTTTTCAGCCCCGCCATCTCGCCGATGAACGTTTTACCACTTGCCGTCGCGGCGACAACAAGAAGGTCTTTTCCGTACAGAAGTCCTGCCTCAACTGCATTCTGCTGGGCAGGCATGAGTGTCTTGACCCCGCATACGTCCACAAACTCACGCGGCAAAGCCAGGTTTTCGATTTGCTCAGTCGGAATCCTTTCAGAGGCTTCAAGCCGGTCAAACATCGTCTTCTTTGTATCAAGTGTATTCGGTTCAAGAATCGCGAGGACCATATCCAGATCCCGGTATTCTTCAAGAAGATTTTCGATATGGAGCTGGGTTCGTTTGCCAAGTCGTTTAATGTGACCTAGTTCACGGCGAAGCTCACGCTTCGCACAGTCAAGACAAACATATTCCTGCCCGCATCTGATGCGTGTTTCCTCAGTGAGCGGTGTCAGCCTGTCATCAAAAAGGCAGGTTCGACAGAGTGTGACCATCTCCCACGAAAACTGCATACTCCGGAGAAAATCCTGGAACTCCGGCATTGTCTGAGTGAGTTGAATGGTTCCGTTCGCACGAAGGACAGTAATAAACTCCTTCGTCGGTGTCTTCTGAGCATGGGAAGTCCCTGGTCTTCTGACAAAAAACTCCGATGGACGCATACCTTTAGAGGTTGTTTCAAGTTCGACGGTCCCTACGTGTTTGATTTTGCCTGCCTTTGCGTCGTCACAAAAAAAGACTTTGTACCCTTTTTTCCAGGGCTGGACGAGTGTCGTCACGTTATTCTTTCACCAGTTCATGAATAGTATAAGAAAGACCTGCCGTTTCCAGACGTTTCAGGAAGTCGGTAAACTCCTCATCAACAATCAGGATAAGGCAGTGCATTCCATGGAATGCAGCCTCAACGGTTCCTTCCCGCGCCCCAAAGAACATATCCGGCTTAATTCCTGAGTTCATGCATGCAAGATAGGCCTCAAGCCCGACTGCTGCAATAATATCCGCATTCTTCGCAAGAGAGAGGAACTTGGCGGTCAGAACCATCTTCGAGCCTCCACGTTCAATACGCGGAATCTTGGCAACATCCACTGTTCCTTCAGTGTGCTCAATAATACCTGCAAGACGTGCCACACCAACATCCATGCCGTGTTCTGCATCAGCAGTTACCATGCCCATCGCAGTCTGGGGGCGTTTTCCGGCATAAAGCCATCCGCCTTTCATGTAAACACCAACCGAATCACCTGCTTTCAAATCAGAATCCGCTATCGCAGCCCACGTTACAACCTGATGAATAATATCACGACGGACGTGTCTCGCATAGGATTCCAGAACCTCGGCATTATTGAGGACCCATTCGACACCTTTGTGTGTAACGTAGTACCTCCCCCTCCCTTCAGCACTGATATAATCTTCATCTGCAAGGTCACGCACATATTCTGATATTGCCTGAGGCGTGACGCCAAGTTTTTCCGCAATTTCCTGCTGACGGATGGACGGCTGGTGTTCGGCAACCTCAACTAAGACCTGGAATCGGGTCGTTTCACGTTTACTGCGAAGTATATTTGCAAATGGATCATCGGCCATGGTGTATCTCCTGATAATACTATACGTGCTCCACTTAGAAAATATGTGGGGCACAAAACCTTACACTTATATTGTCTGTGATTCTATAATCCTTTTTGAGATAGATTGATGAAGTCAGGTAAAATAATCATACGAGGAATTGTTCAGGGAGTTGGATTTCGCCCGTTTGTTTATGCTTTGGCAACCAGATTTGGAATCACAGGGACGGTCATCAATCATGGAAGTGAAGTGGAAATTTATGCATCAGGGGAAAAATTTGATGAATTCTGTCGTGATGTTTCAAAAGGACCAAAGATGGCAAGCATCGATTCGGTATCAATTGAGCCCCTCAAAGATTGGACCACACCAACAACATTTTCCATTCTTCCAAGCAGGGATGGGGCACGAACCGGTTTTGTTCCGGCAGATATTGCGACATGCGAAAATTGTCTGAACGACATTATGGATCCAACGAGCCGGTACTTTGGTTACTGGGCAACTTCATGCACAGACTGCGGACCGAGATACAGCATAGTAAAGACCGTGCCATATGACAGGGAACGAACGGCGATGGACACGTTCCCCATGTGCCCGGATTGTCTTGCTGATTATGAAAATCCAGGCAACAGACGTCATCACGCACAAACGATCGCATGTAAATCATGCGGACCGAACCTTTTCCTTCTAAAGGGAACGGGTGAAATGATCTTGGATAATGACCCAATCGATGCCGCGGCAAAACTTCTGGATGCCGGAAAAATAGTTGCCATAAGAGGGATCGGTGGTTTTCATATCTGTTGCATCGAAGATTCAGCAGAGCGATTGAAAAGATTACTCGGCAGACCAAACCAGTCACTCGCAGTAATGATGAAACCTGAGACGTTATCGGATTTCGTCGTTGAGCCGACAAAGGGAGAGTGGGAACTTCTCAAAGGTCCGGTCCACCCAATTATGATCTTGGACAAAATTGATCCTGAGTCCCACAAAAATCTGTCGCAACTCCACAATCTTGGTGTAATGCTGCCATACACGGGACTTCATCACCTGTTATTTGCAAAACTGCGTTCACCTCTTCTGATTATGACAAGTGCAAATGCCCCGGGAACGCCGATGATCACTGAAACAAAAACCATCATCGAGAAAATGGGTGGGGTCGCGGAATATATTCTCACCCACGATCGTGAGATTGTAAACAGATGCGATGATTCGGTCGTCCGAGACGGATACCTGATCAGATTGTCCCGTGGATTTGCCCCTCTCAGAACAAAAATGGATCTGGGTAACAAACAGATCCTCGGTGTCGGTCCCGAACTGAATGCAAACGCAAGTGTGTATAAAGGTGGTTTTCTCATAACATCACCTCATATAGGAAATATAAGAAATCCCCCTACTGTGGCATATCTGGAGGAGACAATAGATAAATTAACGAGCCTCACGGGTGCAGTTCCAGAAATTATCGCACATGATCTCCACCCCCAGTTTCTGAGCACGCGGGTCGCTCACGAACTTGCAAAACGCTATGATGCGGTTCTTTGCCCGGTTCAGCACCATCGCGCCCACATCGCTTCTGTGACCACAGACGAAGTTGTCGGGATCGCAATCGACGGGGTTGGTTACGGGGATGATGCAACCATCTGGGGAGGTGAGATCCTCGCAGGGTCGCCGGGTGAAGGATACAAGAGAACAGGGCACCTCGAACCTGCTCTCATGCCGGGAGGCGACCTTGCAACAAAGTTCCCTGAACGCATGCTCTATGGTATTCTCCCAAATGAAGATACGTTGTCACTTCTCCAGAGCAGAGGATGGAATGATACGGCTCTTCGGGTCCTTGCCCAGCAGACCGAAAAGCGGTTCAACACACCGGTGACAACATCCACAGGCAGAGTTCTGGACGCAGCATCGGCATTACTCGGCATCTGTAAAGAACGGACCTACGATGGCGAGCCATCCATGATGCTCGAAGCATATGCCGCGAGAGGAGTTGCCCAACCAATGGAGATCAAAATCGAGTCACGGGATGGTCGGGATGTTTTGTTAACATCCTCCATGCTCAGAGAGGGAATGGAAATGCTCAACTCAGGGATTCTTGTTGAAGACATCGCAGCTTCTATCCAGAACACGCTTGCAAAAGGCATAGCACAAATAGCACTCGCAGGGATCCACTCCAGTGGAATAAAAACCGCTGCACTCTCAGGAGGGGTAGCAATCAACCGCTCCATTCGGGAGACGATCATCGAAACGCTGAAAGAAGCAGGTGTGTCCTGCATCACCAATCCCAGATATCCCTTTGGAGATGGAGGGATATCCTGCGGTCAGGTTATTACTGCCGGAATCCTCGCAAAGGAGGGACGCATATGACTTCATGTGAATTACACGAAAAATGGAGTGATATTGAACTTAGGATCGCACATCCGGCACAATTTTATAATCTTCTCGACCCTGCTCCAAATGATGAGAAGGAGATCAATCACGCAACCGAATCATACATTATGGATTCGCTTGAAGATATGCCAAATGATAAACGCAGTTCAGCGAAAATCGTCCTATATCTTGAACAAACTCTCTACGATGATGAAAAGATACGGACCGACATGGAACATGCCATTCATTCACATTTTGCTCTGAGGCTCTGCACCGCACACCAAAAATACAAACTTGCCATGAACAAAGGGAGAATGTATCTTGCCCGGGGACTGATTTTTCTGATGATCTGCCTGATACTGAGTAGTGTAGTAACCAGCATCCACAACCAGAATGATATAGTTTATGCGATTGGACAGAGTTTTGTGATAATCGGCTGGGTCGCGCTCTGGAAACCCGTCGAGTTTTATCTCTATGATCGACGTGACATTTTAAACGAGAGAAAAATACTCGAGCAACTGGAATCAATTACTGTCGAGACGCACAGATGGAACAAAAATCTGGAGAGTGAAACACTCGAGTTATTCTAGATCAGATCCGGAACGATCCATCTCTTTTTATCAAAAATCTCTTTCACGAAAAACATCGAAATTGTATGAAACAAACCGACAAAATACTGTTGGATTAAAAAAAAGATTTAGCCGAAGAGTGCGCCAAGGCCTGCCATGGCATTCTCTTCCTCTTCTTCCTTGTTTTCTTCCGGTGCTGCTGCTGCTTCTGCCGGTGCTGCTGCGCCTGCTGCTGCGGGTGCTGCTGCAACTGCGACTGGGGCTGCTGCTGCCTTGGAAATTGCTTCCTCAATGTCAACACCGTCAAGTGCTGCAATTAATGCTTTGACACGAGAGTCGTCGACTGCGATACCTGCGGCAGAGAGAACTGCCTTTACCGATCCTTCATCCACAGTTTTACCTGCAGAGTGAACTAACAGAGCTGCGTAAATGTACTCCATTTTTATTTCACCTTTTTATTTTGATTAAATTGCCTTCAGGGCGTTTGCTTGTCTATATGCCTTGCTTATGATCAACTCGATAACACCCTTCTCATAGATGGATGCTTCTACACCGAGGTTTCTTGCCTCACGAACTGCCTTCGCGATCTGTGCCTCAGTAACTGCGGCACATGCCGTTGGAACTGCTGCGTTGACTGCGAGATTGAATGCCTGCTGTGCTGCAAGAGTGATCTTTGCCTTGTATGCCTCGTCGTCCACAGAGAGAACGTCCGGCAGATATACATCTCCTTCGTAACATACTGCAAGGAGAGAGAGACCAACTGGCATCGGCTTGATGTCAAGTTTTACGAATATGTCGGCCTGTTTCTTGTTGATAGCCTGACCTGCTTTAACGACAGTCTTGGTCTCTTTAATTTTGACCTTACCACCATCAATAGCTGCCGGGATACCAGCCTGCTGGAGTTCTCCTACGATAGGTCCGGGCTTAAAGGAAGTTGGTCCTGCTGGAACAACAATGTCTTCAGGAGCGGTCTCACCTGCTTTTGCGGAACGCAATGTCTTCGTCTGCTCAAGAGCCTTGAACAGCTTGAACGGGTTACCGTTTGCAAAGATGAGTGCGGAGTGCTCGGAGACTTTCTCGTTAAGATCTACATAGTGCCCGCCGAGATTGGTCAGGGCGTGCTCAACGAGAGTGTTTCTTGCAACCTTCACAACTGCATTGCCGCGGAGATTCCGGCGAATCTGCTGGAACTGTTTTGCGGGGATACCGTAAACATCAACTAAACCGACGAGTTCATACTTGCCGGCATAATCTTTAATCTCCTCAACTTCTTCTTTTTTCCATGCGGGGAGGTGGTGGGTATAAATTGTCATTTTTACATCACCTTCACTGCTGGACCCATCGTGGTTTTGACGTAGACGGAGCGGATGTTTAACTCTCCGCCTTCGAGTCTTCCTACAACTCTCTTCATGACGGCGTCAATATTTTCTGAAACTTCCGCTACGGACATGCCGGTATTTCCAATCTTTACAGACATGTTAAGTCTGTCCTTTGACCGGATTTTCACGGAGTTTCTCAGACGCTCGACAATTGGAGTGATGTCCTGTGTCGGGGGAATCGGCTGCGGCATTTTACCGCGTGGACCGAGTCTCTGACCGAGCCAGCGACCAACAAGGGGCATAACTGCTGTCTCTGCAAGGAAGAAATCGTATTGGCCTGCCAGTTTGCGTGCTTCACGCGGGGCACCGCCCAGACGCTCAATTTCCTCAGGACCGATAATTAAATCGACACCGGAGTTGCGTGCCTGGGATACGATATCTCCTTTACCAAGGACGGCAATCTTTTTGACGCCTATTGCCTGTGGCAGAAGAATCGTCTCATCAATACGGTTTT
>CAYSRP010000003.1:0-37203 GCA_964433475.1 uncultured Methanomicrobiales archaeon | reverse complement strand
TCATCACCACGCCCATAAAATCCGGCAGCGACAACTGACTCACCAGATCCCGGATCTCCTGATCCACCCGGAAACAATCCTCAGCCAGGATCCGGATCTGCATCTCCAGATCAGCCTCCGAATCACCGGACCCGGACACACACACGCTCTTACCCGGACCTTCCCTCTGAATCCCGCCGGCATCACCCGATCCCAGCCTTCGCAGGAGATCCGCATCCCGCCGTATCCTCACCATCATCTCGAGATCATGGTCCTTGCGCTGAAACAATTTCATAAGCTGTATCTTCGTCTGATAAGAAGTATCATTCATACGTCACGTCTCTCCATACCATTAGATATTGTTACACCCCGGACATAGGAAAAAAGAGGAACCGAGTCCGAAACGCCAAACCATCCGGGTGTTGTCGGTCCTCATTGGTCCCCATTTGGGTTGTTTACACTCACTACTACGACCCCGCATCATATAAACCCCGAACCGCGCGGTGCGATAATGCCCCCCGGATCGACAAAAAACGGGTCCTCATTCAGAGAGAGCGGTTACGAAAAATGAAAAAACAGGCCCCTCTCCCCATCACGGGAGCTGGAAGAGCGGGATTCAAGCGAGGGTCAAAAACCCGAAACGGAGAGCAAACCGAAGGTTTGCGAGTGCGCCGATTCGCGGTTGGTTTTTCTCATGTTTCCACACCCAGCCACCTCCTTTTTTTCTGAGATTCATCCCAATTCAACCGACAAATTCTCTCAAATATCCAAACCGGCACAATTTACACGATATCAGAAATATCAGCAAGAGAGAAATATTCCCGTCTACGTAGTAATTGGATTTGGCGGCGAACCGAATGATCCTGAGATGATCTACTGCATCCCCCTCTCTGAAATAAAATACCCGCAGCTTTACCCCTCGATCCTGAAAAAATATGAGCACCCCCCAAATGAATGGTTCTTCTGGAACACCAAAGAGAAGAAATTCAGCTAAATGCCGTCTCGTTCAGAATCTTCCTCCCCCTCACCCCGCCATAATTAAAACCCTCCGCGACCAATACTCTAAGATATGACAACTGTTGCCTGTCTTGGAACAGGGAGAATCGGCGGGGAAGTCGCCTACGTATCCGCATTAAAAGGATTTGCCGACGAACTCGTCCTCTACGATATCAACCCATCCCTCCTGCATGCACAAAAACTCGACCTCATCCACGGGCTCGACACCCCCGTCTCCACAAACCCTGCCGACTTCAAAAACGCAGACTACTGTATCTTCTCCGCCGGATACTCCCGGTCCCCAAAAATCAAAACACGGGCAGACCTTTTCGACAAAAACCTCCCCATCGCCAAAGAAGCCGCAGACCAGCTCAAAGGATTCTCAGGCAAACTCATCGTCATCACAAACCCCATGGACATCTTCACCTGGTACTTCGCCAAACACACCACCCTCGACGAAGGACAGGTAGTCGGATTCGGCGGACCCCTCGACAGCAGACGGTTCACCATCGCCCTCAAAAACATGGGCATACCCGAACAGGGCATCGTCATCGGCGAACACGGCGAACACCAGGTCCCCCTCTTCTCCAAACTCGGCATCCACGTCCCCATCCCCGTCCGTGAAGAGATCCTCACCGGACTCCGCGGATCCTCCATGCCCGTCATCTCCGGAAAAGCAGGCACCGTCTTCGGACCCGCATCCCACATCCTCGCCACCATGGAAAAGATCCACAAAGGCAAAAAGATCATCTGCTCCCTCCCCGCAAACGGCGCCTACGGCATAGAAGGATGCTCACTCGGCCTCCCCGCCGTCGTAACAAAAAACAGTGCCAGGATCGACGAAAGCCTTCATTTCGACCCCTGGGAACAGGAAAAACTCAACGCCGCCGTTGAATTCCTCCGGGGACTCTGCAGGAGAGTCTAGATGGAGATCGCCATCAATCAGGCAGAATACTCAAACGCACCCGGATGTCCCGTTGTACACATATTCGGACGTGAAGCCGACGGGACCGCACACCAGCTCAAGATCACCGGATTCCGCCCGTACTTCTGGGTCTGGGAAAGCGAAGCCGAAAAACCTCATGGAAACAGCATCGAAGTATCACAGGACCGCGGCATCTCCATCAAAGGCGAACCCCTCAGAAAGATCTACACCGAAAGACCGACCGACGTCAGAAACGTCCGAGACAACTATCATCACTTTGAAGCCGACATCCCCTTCGCCACCCGTTTCCTCATCGACACCGGACTCACCGGCGGGATCTCCGCCCCCTCCGACGAATGCAGCTGGCAGGAACTCTCCCCCGCCGTCGTCCTCTCCCGTCCCCGGGTCTGCATGTGTGATATCGAATGCGACGACCGGAACGGATTCCCCGAACCCGAACGCGACCCCGTCAACTGCATAACATGCTACGACTCCTTCGACGAACAGTACACCACCTTCTACCTCCAGGGAAAAACAAAATGGGGATCCGTACGCCCGGCCCCGCTCAAAAACGGATGCTTCTCTGAAAAACACCACATCCTCACCTACGAAGACGAACGGTCCCTCTTCGCCGGATTCATCGACTACATCAAAGAAAAAGATCCCGACATCCTCTCCGGCTGGAACTTCATCGACTTCGACGCGGCCTACATCCTGAAACGCATCGCGGTCCTCGGATTCAGACAGGACGCCCTTGCCCGTCTGCCCGGGATGACCGACCGAAACGCCATGCGTGGGAGAGTCATCTTCGACCTGCTCGCAGCCTACAAAAAAATGCAGAGCAGTCAGAAGGAATCGTATCGTCTGGACGCCATAGCAGAAGAAGAACTCGGCGAAACAAAAGTCCGGTACACCGGCACCCTCGGCGACCTCTGGGACAACGACCCCCTGAAAATGATCGAATACAACTTCAAGGATGTCGAATTGTGTGTTGCGATCAATAAAAAGACCAACATCATCGAGTTCTATCTGGAAGTGTCCCGGTATGTCGGCTGTCCGCTGGATAAGACCCTGAACTCCTCCAACGTCATCGACATCTACATCCTCAGAAAAGCCTCCGGGAAATTCGTTCTCCCCTCCAAAGGCAACGCATCCGGCGAGGAGTTCGAGGGGGCAACCGTTTTCGACCCGAGCAAAGGCGTGCGGGAGAACGTCATCGTTCTCGATCTGAAATCCCTCTACCCGATGGCGATGATGACCCTGAATGCCTCCCAGGAAACCAAATCTCCCGAAGGCGAGATCCACGCCCCGAACGGGATCAGGTTCAAAAAATCCCCCGACGGACTGACGAGGTCCATCATCAGCGAACTGATGACCGAACGGGACCAGCGGAAAAAACTCAGGAACACCTTTCCCTACGGCTCGGATGAATACACGATGTACGACATGCAGCAGAACGTTCTGAAAGTGATCATGAACACCTACTACGGCGTCTCGGGTTTTTCCCGGTTCCGCTTATATGACCGGGACATCGGGGCTGCCGTGACCTCGGTGGGCCGTGCGATCATCAGACACACCAAAAACATCATCACGGACCGCGGATATGATGTCATCTACGGAGATACGGACTCGTGTTTCGTTCAGATCCCGCCGATGCCTTTAGAGAAAACCATGGAGGTCGCCCGCAGCCTTGAGAAGGAGCTCAACGAAAGCTACCAGGCATTTTCGAAGGATACCCTCGGCGCCGATCTGAGTTTTTTCTCGATCAAGTTCGAAAAGATCTATCAGAGATTCTTCCAGGGAGGAGCAAAGAAACGCTATGCAGGGCACCTCATCTGGAAAGAGGGGCAGGATGTCGATAGTATCGATATAACCGGCTTCGAGATGAAGCGTTCCGACTCGGCGCAGGTGACCCGCGAAGTTCAGGAGCGGGTCCTGGAGATGATCCTGAGGGGTAACGGGAAGGAGGACGTGAAAAAGTATCTTCCCGACGTCCTGAACATGTACAGGGCAGGGAGATGCCCTCTGGAGAAGGCAGGCATCCCGAGCGGCATCAACAAGTCGCTCGCCGACTATGCCCATATGGATTCACACGGCAGGGGTGCCCTTTACTCGAATCAGTATCTCGGCACGGATTTCAAGCGGGGCAGTAAGCCCAAGCGGCTTTACATCAAAAGGAGCTTCATCCCGGACAAATATCCCAATACGGATGTTTTGTGCTTCGAGTATCCGGATCAGGTCCCTGACGGGGTATTCGAGATAGACTGGGAAACGATGCTCGAGAAAACCATCCAGACGCCGCTGAACCGGATCTTCGAGGCTCTCGGGTGGGACTGGGACGAGTTCGATCCGACGAAGTCGAGAAAGACGACGCTGGATATGTTCTTCTGAGCGGACCCCCCGCTCCCCGTCTTTTTTTCCGGCTTTTATTTCAGCATGATTTTTGGCGCAGCATTTTTACCGGGTATCTGAAGGATCGGACCGGTCCCCTGTTATGCCGGCATCCAAAGAAACTGTCTGCATGAAAAAAGTATCAAAAAAATGAGAGCTTCGGCAAAAAGCCTTAGTCCTCAACAACTATACGGATCGGAGTAGGAAGCTTGTATCCTGCGTGCAGGAGTGCGTCCTTTGCTGCATCGATATACTGGGCCGTTGTCCAGACAGTAAATAACTCCTGTCTTGGTGCGACTCTGGCAGCAGTTCCGACTGCTTTACCGAATGCAAGTCTCATACCCTCGGAAACACGGTCTGCGCCGGCACCGGTTGCCTGTTTGTGTTCACGAAGAACGTGGTGCGGATATGTTCTGATCTTTAAGTGGAAGTTGTTCTTTCCAACAGAATCCATCAGACGTCTGTTCATATTGATACGTGCTGCTTCGAGTGCAGTGTGACGGATCTGACATCCTTCAATTGCCTCAAGAGTGATCGCTACGGGGAATTCTCCGCTGAGGTTACCCATATCAAACGTTACAACTTTTACGCCCGGTACTCCGCCCATATATTCACGGCGGCAATACGCCTTCTTGGCGAGTTTATTATACATTCGTGCTGGCTTTCTTACCATTTTTACTAACTCCTAGCTCTCTTAAATGTGCAAATCAGGTTGGTTGGAAACCATATTAAATGTTCTTATTCTCCGACTCTAATTTCTCGATTTCGGTGAGAACATCTTTTCTCAGTCTGGCAAACTCGACACTCGTCCGATCCCGCGGTCTTGGCAGGGGATTCTCATATATTTCATGGATTCTGCCCGGACGCGGCGTCAGAATGACGATCTTATCTGCCAGATAGACCGCCTCATCGACACTGTGCGTAACAAAAAGGATCGTCTTTTTTGTTTCCTGCCAGATATCGAGAAGTTCCTGCTGCATTTTATTTCTCGTCTGCGCATCGAGCGCGCCAAAGGGTTCGTCCATCAGCATGACTGCCGGATCGGTCGCAAGCGCCCGGGCGACCGCGGCCCGCTGACGCATACCTCCGGACAGTTCATACGGGTAGCTGTCTTTGAATCCTTTGAGCCCGACAAGTTCCAGACGTTCATTTACTTCGGCGTCACGCTGCTCTTTTGGAACACCCGTCATCTCCAGACCGAAACCGACATTTTCGGCAATGGTCCTCCACGGGTACAGCGAATATTCCTGGAAGACCATCGTCATCTTCGGCGACGGACCGTCCACGATCTTCCCGTCTATGGTGATCGTCCCGCTGGTCGGAACATCAAGTCCTCCGATCATCCGGAGGAGTGTGGTCTTACCGCAGCCTGAAGGACCGAGCAGGCAGACGAACTGCCCGTCATGCACCTCGAGGTTGATGTCCTTCAAAGCAGGAACGCTCCCTTTCCGTGAGGTGAACGTCTTGGTGGCGTTCTCCACTTTGACCCATACTTTATCCCAGTCAGTCATTTATCAAGCACCTCCCAGGCAAACTTCTTCCGCATAACATACTGGAAGAACTGATCCATGAAGATACCGATGATGCCGATCGCGATCATGCCGGCGATGACCATCTGGATCTGTCCCCAGTTATACGTATACATAATGAGATAACCGAGACCCGAGACGGCCCCCGGCATCATTTCCGCTGCGACGACACTCATCCATGCGATGCCAAATCCGACCCGGAGACCGTTCCAGATCGCAGGACCGGCGGCAGGGACAATGACTTTCGTTATGACCTGCGACTCCTTTGCCTGATAGATCTGGGCCGTTTCGATCCAGCTCTTCTTCACCCGCTTCACACCGTCTATGGTGTTCACGAGGATCGGGAAGATACAGCCGATGACGATGATGAACTCAATGGAAGCAAGACCGAGACCGAACCAGGCGAGGGACAAAGGGATCCATGCCATCGGAGGGATGGGACGGAGGATCTGGATAAGGCTGTCGGAAAACTGTTCAAGGGAAGGATACCGTCCGAGAACGATCCCCAGAGGAACAGCGATCAGGCAGGCGACCAGGAAACCGAGCGTGACACGGTAGATACTGACCCAGGCATTGTAGAGAAGACTCCCGCACCCGTACAGATCGGCAAACGGGGTCATAAAGATGGAAAGCACGCTTTCCACACGGGGAAGGATATACGCATTGTTCATCAAAATAGCGACAATTTCCCACAATACGAGAACAAGTGCCGGAAGTATAAGTTTAATGTACCATTTCATGGTTTGTCCTGTTCACCTTCCCTTTGTTTTATTAATGTAGACTTTACAGAATATCAAATGTTTGAGGTCGGACAGAGCTTTCGGAGGGAAGATCTTTCAAAAATTCTTCCCCCATACCATACTGATAAAAAAATGGAAGGATGATCACGCGGATTTGACCACGTAGGTGATGCCGGCAGAATCGAGAGCCGACTTCAGCATAACATCCTGGATCGAGCCAAGCTGCGGATCGCCGATGACGACGTTATCACCGTTTGTACTGCTTTTCTTGACCCAGGCAACGAAACTATCCCAGTCGTTTGCCGGAGATGAGACCGAAGCGACAAGTCCGGATCCTTCGAGCATGATCGGGGAGATGATCTTGAGACCCATATCGCCGGTACTCTTATCGATAGCGCTCAGATACGGCGGGGTTCCCGCAATGGCATACTGGATCGCATTCTGCTGGAGAAGGGTCATCAGCTGGGGACCTCCGGTACCTTCAACGAGTTTGACGTCGGCGACCTTCTGACCATTGACATACAGTTCGGCATCGCTGATCTTACCGGTCTTTTCCGTGACGGGCTTCAGATACGTGTTGTAGGTATCCTTGAAGTACTCCCAGTTCTTGACAAGAACGAACAGGGCCGCATCATGATCACTCGGCAGATAACCGATGGAAATAACGGGCATGACCGACGATGTCGACGGAGTGATGAACACGCCGCTGTCGATCTGTGCAACAGCGGAATCGTATGGATCGAAGTCGTAGATAAGGGCTGCTGATTCGTTTTCCGTGGTCGATGCGAGTTTTCCGGTCAGGATACCGAGTTCCCGCTGGGACTGGATGAACTTCTCATTGCTGGCCTTCCATGAGTCGGTGACCTCGCTGGAGAATTTGATCGTCGGGATCGAGGCTTTCATGACATCGACCGAACTGACGGTCACATTTCCGTAGGTCATGTCCTGACCTGCGAAGAGCCAGTCTGCCGTAGAGACCGCAGCCTCATTGGGATTTTCACTGACATAGGTGTTTCCCAGGATCATCAGAGCAGTAAGGCTTGCAGCGATGTCCGGATCATTTTCAAGGGTCTCGGAGTTTGCACCAAAGGCACAGCAGGTATGGTTGACCCACGTTCCTGCAGGCGGGAGGTTCTGACTGTACGAGATGACTTTCCCGATCTGACCCTCCGTTGCAACGGAGACAAACGGCTGCCAGCAAATGTAACCGTCGATCTGACCGGTCGCCAGAAGAGAAGGCATCGTTCCCGCTCCGGTGTAGAGGATCTCCACCGTTGCGTTATCACCCGCCGGATCGGTACATCCGGCAGCGAAAATCACTATGACACACAGAAGAAGTGCCGCAGCAAGCATACTCAGTTTTTTTTGCATACAAGTAGTTGGTTTATCTGGTTTATCAATCAATCGTAACCAAAGGTATACAGCAAATTGTATAAGTATACATTAAGAATATGTTAAAAGCAGTGTGTATAATATTTGGGCTCTATGCGCTGATTTCGTATCCTGAAAGATAAAATGCAGGCGCGTATGGGAAATACCTCTCACCTCCCTTTCATTTATTTTGTAGCGGGAACAATGTATATGGAGAAATGAGAATTTTAATACTTGGCGCCGGGGCAGTCGGACTCTGCGTTGCCGCGAAATTATCGAAATATGCAGACGTATTTGCCGTTTCCCGGGAAAAATATGTATCAGCAATACAAAAAGAAGGATTCCATCTGACCGGACTCTGGGGGACGGAAACATCCCGGTTTCCGTGCGGAACGGTGCCGCCGGAAGGGGCCTGGGACTATATCATTATATCAACAAAAGCCGCAGCGACCCGCGGGATCTGTGAGGACTACCATCATCTCTTTGGCGATGCGCAGATCGTAAGTCTCCAGAACGGTATCGGAAACGAGGAGATCATCGGGGAATACACGAAAAATGTTCTTGGTGCGATGATCATAACCGGATTCGAATGGAAAGACGACAACGCGGTCTTTGTCTCCGTTGACGGAGGAGAAACGGTCTTCGGCAGGTTCCCCGGAGGACAGGATCCAAAAGCAGACGAACTCGCCGGACTTTTCTCCAAAGCCGGCATGCGTGCGGTCTCCTCGGAAAACGTCCGCGGGGTCATCTGGTCGAAAGCACTCTACAGTTGTTCGCTGAATCCGCTGGGTGCAGTCATGGAATGTCCCTACGGAGATCTTTTGAAAACACCTGCATGGAACATCATCACGAAGATCGTCTCCGAAGCGTTCGACGTCGCCAGTGCGGAAAACGTCATCATGAAACAGAAAACCGCCGGGGAATATCTGGAGTTCCTGAAGGTCCGGAAGATCCCCCCGACCGCTGCGCACTACTCTTCCATGTATCAGGATATTTTCGCAGGACGCAAAACGGAAGTCGATTACATAAACGGGGCGATAGTCGCTCTTGGAAAGAAACACGGCATCCCTACTCCGGTCAATGAAACGATCGTAGATCTTACGCATTTCAAAGAAGAGTTACCATGCCGGTAAAGCGTTCCTCCATGATCCTTGCCGGCGGAGAATCCCGGCGGGTAAACGGCCGCGAGAAGTATTTCTTCTCCTATAAGGGATGTTCATTCATCTCCCGTCTCGTAAACACCTTCGAAGGACTTGTTGACGAGATCGTCATCGTTGCAAAAAACGAAAGGCAGATCGGGCACTTTGCCGGTCTGCCGGATATCGTCCGGTGTACCTGGGACAAATCACCGGGTCTCGGACCGATCGGCGGCATATCGTCCGGCATCGAAGAAGTACAAGGAGAAACCGTTTTTATATCAGCCTGCGATATGCCGACCATCAGTAAACCGATCGTAAAATATCTTTTTGAACATATCGGTGACTACGACGCGATCATTCCCGAATGGGAAAACACCGACCTCGAACCCCTCCATGCCGTATACAAAGTTGCGGCGGTCAGAAAATATGTGGAGTCCCATGAATCGCTTTCTCTTCGCGACATGGTGAATTGTCTGAATACGAAACGTGTTTCCCCGGAAATGTTTCGTGATGTCGATCCGGATCTGGAAAGTTTCAGGAACGTCAACACTCTGGACGAACTCCTCGCCATGGGTCCGGAAGCATCCTATCAGGACAAACATCCTGAATAATCCTTTTTTCCACGCCGGCCGTTTTGTTCTGAAACCAACCCTTATATAATGTCGCGTGAAATTTTATTTCGTATTCTCATGTCCCGACATTTGATCCATATCCTGCTCCTGTTTCTCCTGGTTTCATTCCTCTTCGTTCTTCCCTGCACGGCAGACCTTCCTTCATCCTATGATCTCCGCACCCTTAACCTCACCCCGGAAATCATGAATCAGGGAATCTACGAAATCTGCTGGGCATATGCCTCCATCGCTTCGCTTGAATCCAGTATGATCATGCAGGATCCGGAAAAATATTCCGGTATCGGGCTTTCCCCTTATCATCTGGCATACTTTACCTATAATCGGAATGATATCAGCGATCCGGATTCCCCGTTCCCGGGACTTGAAGGGATCGCCGGAGACTACACATACTGCGATAAAGCCAATCTGAGTGGCAATTCCTCTAGTCTTGTGTACGGCGGCTACGAATTCCAGGGCATGTACACGCTTGCATCATGGATCGGTGCGGTCAATGAATCGGCAGTCTGCTTCGACTCCTACGGGGACAGTTTCCCTCTTCCCGCGGATCTGTCCACATCCGCAAACGAGATCCAGCTCAGATCCGCGGCCATTATCCCGCCCGAAGATACTTCGACCATAAAGACCATGCTCATGGAAAACGGCAGCGGGACCTTCGGCTTTTATCTCGACGCAGAGGACCCGTACATAAACGGACTTGGGAACGGGGAGTGGGCCTATTATCACGGATCCGGTGATGAAGGTAAGACATACATCAGCAATCATGCAGTTCTCCTCATTGGATGGGACGACACGTTTCCGAAAGAGAATTTCAATATGACGCCGGAGCATGACGGAGCCTGGCTCATCCAGAACTCATGGGGCAGCGGGGCAGCCAACGGCACCTATATCTGGATATCCTACGACGAACCGTATATTGACAACCTGCTGTTTTTCCAGGGAGAAGAGCCGGTCTATGATCACAATTACCAATATGACGGCGGCACGCTGCTGAATGTATACCCCACTAATCAGACCGGGGTCTCGATCGGAAACGTGTTTACTGCGGGCGGCGATGAACTCATCCGGGCCGTCTCTCTGGATACCAATCAGTCCGTGACCTACACGCTTGGGATCTATACCGATCCTGAAGAAGGGATCCCGGACTCCGGGAACCTTCTCGCCTCCGCGACGGGTCATTTGGATCACCGGGGATATTACACGATCGAACTGGAGGACCCTGTTCCGATCGAAGAGGGACAGACCTTTTCCGTCGTGTATTCTCTTACATCAGACGACCCGCTCAATATCTCCATCGACCGGTCGATATTGCTTAAGGAGGATCTGATCGAAACAGTGACCCTGGCAAAACCCGGGCAGAGTTATCTTCTGGACGGTCCGGTCTGGACCGATCTGAGCGCCGACAAAGAGACGAATCTCCGTATCAAGGCATTTACGACCGACACGGTATTTACGGTCTCGATCGATCCGGTGACCTCCTATCTCGGCAGCCGGCCGGTAACGGTATCCGGAACGACGACGTTTGCCCCGGGAAGCGAACTGAACGTTACCCTGACCTGTCCGGACGGATCGCGGATTTTCAAAACGGCCGTGGTCTCCGGCGGCACCTGGAACGTCACGTTTTCGGGCATGCAGTTCCTCGAAAAAGAATACACCGTCACCGCGGAACGTAAATCGGTACAGACAACGGATACCTTTGTTCCCGTCGGGCTGATCTCTTTCTTGACCCCGGGTATCGCAGTTTCTGCGTGAATAAATCTCTGAATAAAAAAAGAAAGACGGAGTTATAACTCCTCTTCTTCGGACTCGTCTTCCTCTTCTTCTTCCTTTTTGAGCTCGACATTTGCGATCTCAAACTGGCGGAAAGCGAGTTTCTTTGCCTTGATAATGTTTCTGCCTTCTTTTCCGATCGCAAGACCGCGGTCGGATTCTGCAACTTCGATATAGGCAACTTCGGTATTTTCCTCTTCATCCTCTTCGAAGGTGACGGTCATTACGTGGACCGGGAGGAAACAGTTTCTGATAAACTGAACTTTATCCGGATTGTATTCGACGACTTCAACTTTCTTGCCGAAAGCGTCCGATGCCTTCTTGATGCTGGCACCTTTCTTGCCGATCGCCAGTCCCATCTCTCCCGGGTTGATGACGAAAAGGATGCGGTCGAATTTATCATCGGTCACACAGTCTCTGGCACCCGCCCCGGTAAGATTCTCAAACTGGGCGATCATACGCATTGCGTCTTCTGAAATTACGATCTCGCTCATATTTATGCACTCTTGAGGGAAAGAATATCAGATTCGCCTGCATCAACAATGGCAAGAATGCTGATCATGTGATCACGGCCGCACTCTTTACCGAGCTGACGTGAGCTTCCATTGAATTCATAAAGTGCGATGTTTTCTTTGTCTGCAAGCATGTTGCGGACCTGTACCGGGGCATTCTTTGCAACGATAACAAGTTCTGCTTTGTTTTCAGCAATGATTTTCTCAACAGAGTTCTGGCCGAGTTTGACCTCGCCGGTTTTCATTGCTCTTCTTAAAGATAAGTTGAAATCCATTTTTGTTCACCTTTTTGAGGTTTTTCTGCACTCCAGACAGGACTCATGGGAGGTGAGTCCCAAATAGTATTCCTGTCTTTCCCGCAGACGCCGGATCCGGAGGACCTGACTGTTTTTTCAAAGTTTCCCTTGAAAACGCAATATATGTGGGCGGTCTGCAATAATGAATCTATCCTCAAACGGATAGGAAAAAAAAGATGATGAAAAAATTGTACGGGGTTAGTCGCTTCCGTAGAAACCGTGACCCGAATCTCTTCTGGGTGCACTGCTTCCACGGTAGTTACTTCCGCCGCTGCTTCCTGAGGATCCGCGGTAGTTACTTCCGCTGCGGCCTCCCGAAGATCCGCGGTAGTTACTTCCGCCGCGGCTTCCTGAGGATCCGCGGTTGTTACTGTAACTTCTGCGTTCTCCGCCGTCATTATATCCGCCTCTGGACGGACTGCGGCGTTCTCCGCTTCCGCGGTCACGCGTGTGTTCCTCTTCTTCCGGAGTGCGTGCTCCTGCGATGGAGATCTCAAGTTCCTGACCACGAATGGTCTTGGAAGCCATGACTTCCGCAACAAGATCTGCGTGCTCTGCCGGCACATCGACATATGAATAATTACTGTAAAGATCGATCCTGCCGATAGACGAACCCGGAATGTCGCACTCGCCTGCAAAGGCTCCGACGATATCTTTCGGGCGGATCTGCTGGTTTTTACCAAGCGAGATCCTGAATCTGACCATACCGGGTTCTGCACCGCTGTTTTCAATGGTGCCCGGCTCGATACGTTCGCCGGATCCGCTCGGTTCCGGTGAAGGCTGAAGAGGTTTGATGTCTTCATACTGGGAGGTGTTCTTACCTTTATCGAGGTGCATCTTCAAAAGAGCTGCAGCGACCTCGATACTGGTAACTTCCGCATGAGTCTCGGAATCTGCCTGGGTCTCGGTCTCTAAGAGCTGCTCAACAAGAGGCAGATAGATATCGAGATTTCCGGCAGACAAAATATCTCTGACTTTGTCAAGGAAGATCTGCTGTTTCATCTCGGCAACATCGTCAAGAGTCGGGAGGGGCGTCTTGGCGATCTTGATCTTTGCATAGCGCTGGATATCCCGGAGCTTGTAGATCTCACGCGGAGATACAAACGTCACGGATTTTCCGAGTCTGCCTGCGCGGCCTGTTCTCCCGATACGGTGAACATAATACTCGACATCCTGCGGGACATCGTAATTGAATACGATATCTACGCCGTCGACATCGATACCGCGTGCGGCGACATCGGTTGCGATCAGTACATCGATAGAGCCTGCTCTAAAGCGTGCCATGACCCGGTCTCTCTGCTGCTGCTTCATGTCTCCATGGATCGCTTCCACAAAGTAACCGCGGGCCTGAAGGCGGCTCATAAGATCATCCACCGACCTCTTCGTGTTACAGAACACGAGTGCGAGTTCGGGGTTGTTCATATCAAGTGTGCGGCAAAGTGCCTCGAGCTTATCGCGCTCTCTGACTTCGATATAAGTCTGTTCGATCTGGGGGACCGTTAGTTCTCCGCGTGTGATCTTCAGGAACTCAGGCGTGTGCTGGAATCTTTTTGTGATCTCCAGGATCGGTGCCGGCATGGTTGCCGAAAACAGGACCGTCTGTCGTTCCTTTGGTGTCTCACGGAGGATATCCTCGATATCATCACGGAATCCCATATCAAGCATCTGATCTGCTTCATCCAGGACAACGATCTTGATATATTCAAGATGCAGTGTCCCTCGTTTGATATGATCGATCACACGTCCGGGTGTTCCGATGACGACCTGCACCCCGCATTTCAGAGCGCGGAGCTGTCGTTCGATCGGCTGTCCGCCGTAGATCGGGACTACTGAAAGTCCTTTCTTATATTTCATCAGCCGGGAAAATTCCTCGGCTGTCTGTATTGCAAGTTCTCTTGTCGGCGACAGAACGATCGCCTGTACTTTTTTGTTATCTGGATCAAGCTTTTCAATAATTGGAATCCCAAACGCTGCCGTTTTTCCCGTTCCCGTCTGAGCCTGCCCCGTTACGTCTTTCCCCTCGAGAATTTTAGGTATCGCCATCGCCTGAATAGGTGTCGGCTCCTCAAATCCCATGTCGCTAACCGCCTGAAGTAGTTCTTCAGAGATTGCGAACTCCGCGAATGTTTTAGTTTCGTCCATTCTTGGTACATATGGGTCTTATCATGATATAGAATGGTGGGTGCATTTTCAGCAAAAAATGGTGTAACAATCATAATGGATCAGATATAAATAATCACTTAGAATGGTAAGAGTGTTTATCGCGGTCGAACCTGCAAAGGAAATCAGGGATGCTATCGAAAAAGCCGGTTTATCTCTTCGCGGGACAAATGCGCGGATGACTTTGCCGACTGCGGATCAGATGCATATCACCTTAAAATTCCTTGGAGAAGTCCCGGAAAATAAGATCCCGAAGATCACCCGTGCCCTGGAAAACGTGAAAGGCACACCGTTTTTGCTGCATGCGGCACGAGTCGGCACATTTGGTCAGCGTGTCATTAAGGCAGAAGTTACCGACAGCGGCGCATCGGCTCTGCTTGCAAAACAGATCGATTCCCTTCTCCTCCCGCTTGGATTTCCCAAAGACACGAAACCGTTTTCCCCGCACATCACCATTGCACGGATCAAAGAGTATACCCCTGATCTCCAGCCGAAAATAGATGCCCTGCGGGATAGGGAATTCGGCTGCTGTACAATAGATGAGTTTGTTTTAAAGCAGAGTACATTAACACCGAAGGGGTCAATATATACAACAATTGCAGGGGTGAAACTATGAGAAACGCCATAGAAGAGGATGTCCTCAGACGGATTCTGCCGACCGAGGAGGACAAAAACGAAGTTCTCGCGATGGGCAGAAAACTCATCGATGCCGTAGAAGAAGTTGCGGGCGTTCCCGCAATGATGACCGGATCGGTCGCCCGCGGGACCTGGGTCCGCGGAGACAAGGATATCGATATTTTCATGCTCTTTCCAACAGAACTTTCCCGGGAGGAACTTCAGGAAAAAGGTCTTACCGCTGCCTACGGTGTAGTGGAAAAGTTCCAGGGAACCTCTGAGGAAAAATACGCCGAACACCCCTACTTAAAAGCAGTCATCGATGGGTATGATGTTGACCTGGTCCCCTGCTATCACGTTGCCTCGACCGCCGAGATGAAATGCGCCGTTGACAGAACGCCGTTTCATACCCGGTACATGCTTGAGCACATCGATGGTCTGAGAGAAGACGTTCTTCTCCTGAAGCAGTTTACCAAAGGCGGCGGGGTCTACGGATCGGATCACATGACCGGCGGATTTTCCGGATACCTCTGCGAACTCCTGATCCTCGCATACGGCGGCTTCACCCCGTTCATGGAAGCAGCATCAGCATTCCGTTACGGAGAAGTCATCGACATCGAAGGATATTATCCCGAGAAAAAAGCCATTCGGAAGATCTTCCCCGACCCCCTGATCGTCATCGACCCGACCGACAAAAACCGGAACGTCGCCGCGGCATTGACCCCGACACGGTTCTCCGAGTTCATGGAACTTGCCCGGGATTACTGTGCCGCTCCCAACGAATGTTATTTCATCCCCGATGCACCGACGACGATGAGCAAAGCGGAATTTACCGACACGCTCGAAAAACGCGGAACAGCGCTTCTTGCCTTATCCTTCCAAACGCCCGGCTATGTTCCGGATACTGTGGTCCCCCAGCTCAGAAAAACGATGGAGTCGATCAAAAGTCTGCTGGTCGCAGAAGAGTTCCCCGTCCACAGGGCAGAGGTCTCGATGGGATCCGAAAACTGTCTGATCATCTTCGAACTGCTGACGGCCACGCTCCCAAAGATCATCGTCCGGGAAGGTCCGCCGGTATGGTCCCATGAGAACGCAGATAGATTCGTGGATAAATATCTCGGACAAAAGGAACACGCCGGCCCGTGGATCTCCGAGGAACGGTATTATACTGAAGTTGAACGAAAATACACCCATGCAGGGGATATGCTGAAAGATTCCGCAAAGATCTTCTCGGCATCAATCGGAAAACATGTGCGGTTGTCGATGGAAGAGCATTACGAGGTATTATCCGGCGGAGAGATATGGTCCCCCGAATTTGCCGGTTTCCTTTCGGCATACTTTGCAAGAAGATCGCATGCGGTGAGAAAACTCAGAACGATCAGGGGAATATGACGCTTAAAGAGATCATTCTGGGCTATGGTCCGGTACTTGTTGCTCTTTCGGGAGGAGTGGACAGTATGACGCTTCTTGCCGCATGCGTAAAATACGGTGCGGATGTCTCTGCGGCAACGATCATTTCGGAACTGACCCCTCCCGATGATGTGATCCGGGCAAAACGTTTTACCGAGGCGGTCGGAGTAGAGTGGATACCGGTCCGGATCCCGCTCCTGACAAACGAAGGGATCAAAGCAAATCCGGTAAACCGGTGCTACCTCTGCAAAAAGATCATCATGACCAGAATGCTCGAAACAGCGGGCGGCAGAACGGTGTTTGACGGAACACATGCGGATGATATGAACGAAGAACGCCCCGGAAGAAAAGTCCTTGAGGAACTGGGGATCATCAGTCCGTTCGCCCTTGCCGGGATCGGCAAAGCGGGGATCTACGATCTGGCTAAGAAATTCGGCGTCCCGATCGTTCCTCCTTCGTCCTGTCTTGCGACCCGGATCCCGTTCGGCGAAGAACTTACTCTGGAAAAGCTGGAAAAAGTATCGAATGCCGAACTCTTTCTCCGGAAACGGGGCATATCCGGTATCCTCCGGGTCAGGCTCCAGGGAAACGGCGCCGTCGTTGAAACCGAAAAGAATGAAATGTCTTGTGCAGAATCATACAGGGATGACCTGAAGGCTATCGGGTTTACCACAATAGCATTTACCGAATACCGATGCGGAGGAATGGGATCATGGAACAAAAAAGAGCAGTAATGGTGAGGATAGGCGAACTCTGGCTCAAAAGCGAGCCGGTCAAAAAACAGTTCATGCTCTCCCTCACCCGGAATATCAGAGCCGCCCTTGAAACACAGAATATAGAATATACCATCGAAGAATACCGCGGGCGTATCCTGATCTTCGGCGATCCGGAAAAGATCGCGCCGGTCGTGGCCAGGATCTTCGGGATCGTCGATGTAAGTATTTGCGAGACGACAACGAACCTGCCTGAAGACATGGCAAGATCTGCCCTGAACTTCGCAGAGAAAAAACTCAGACCAGGGATGCGGTTCGCGGTCCGGGCACGCCGCCAGCATATAAACGGATTTACCAGTCAGCAGCTTGCCCGCATGGTCGCGGATGTGATCTGGGAAAAGATCCCGGGTTTTGTCGTCGACCTTGATGATCCCGAATATGAAATATTTGTCGAAGCACGGGAATACGGCGGGATCGTCTATGACGAACGGATCCCGGGACAGGGCGGTCTTCCGCTCGGAACTGCCGGAAAAGCGGTCTGCCTCCTTTCTGCCGGGATCGATTCCCCGGTCGCCGCATGGCTCATGATGCGAAGAGGTGTTCTCATCTCCGGTCTTTTCGTAGATACAGGAAAATGGGCGGGAGCCGCCACGCGGGAACTTGCGATGGATAATGCCGGGATCCTTTCGACATGGTGTCCGGGAAGAGGGTTCCCTCTCTGGATCGTAAACGCTGAATCGTTCTTCGAGGCAATGACCCGTTCCTGCGACCTGCATTATACCTGTCTTTTCTGTAAACGATTCATGATGCGGGTCGCCGAGGGCATCGCGGTAAAGACCAAAGCAGAAGGGATCGTTTCCGGAGAAAATCTCGGGCAGGTCGCATCCCAGACATTACAGAACATGGGGGTTATCACTGCCTCGGTGAAAACACCGATCCTTCGTCCGCTCCTTACCTATGATAAGGAGGAAACGATCGTACTTGCCCGGCGGATCGGGACCTATCATGAAAGTCCGGGAGATACCGGATGTCTCGCCGTCCCGAAAAAACCGGCGACCCGTTCCCCTCTGGAATTGATCGAGGCAGAGGAAAGTAAGCTCGATATGGATGGACTTGTGGAAGCCGCGGTCCGATCAGCCGAACTCTGGATCGCAAACAACGGGGAACTCTTCCAAAAAGAGTTACGCGACTGAAGCAGTCTTCTTTCCCCACTCATTATCAATGAGTGAACGATCCTCTTATCACAACCTATTTTTACCACGAGAACTAATAAGTTAGAGTTCTGTGCCGAGATAGTCTAGTCCGGAAAGGCGGTGGCCTTGAAAGCCTCTGGTAGCAATACCTCGTGAGTTCAAATCTCCCTCTCGGCGTTTTCTTTTGTAGTCTCTTTTCGCTTTCTTTATCACTTATCCAAACCAACATACCATCATGTGTATAGCCGTTCCCGCAGAAATTCTGGAAATCCGTGACGGAAATGTCGCACTTGTTGATTACGGCGAACTTCAGCAGGAGGTTCGTATCGATCTTGTCGATGTAAAAGTCGGCGAGTTTGTACTTGTACATGTCGGTTTTGCCATACAGCGCTTGTCTCGTGAGGAAGGACTGGAGACGCGGGAACTATTCAAAGAAGTTTATAAAGCAATGGAAGAACCGGACCATGCATGAATCCGGGATCGCCTACGATGTTTATGCCACTGCAAAACAGGCTGCAGAAGATAATCACGCAACACTCGTAAAAACCATCTATGTGGATGTCGGATCCATGGCAATGGTAAACCCGGAACAGGTCGATTTCATGTTCCACACATTTATCACTGATGATCCTCTGTTTACCGAAACAAAACTCGTTTTTAATACTGTTCTTCCTATCGCTGAATGCGAATGCGGCTACAAAGGACCGGAAATTTTTGTCTGCCCGAACTGCGGGAAACTGCCCCACATGGTCCAGGGAAGAGAGATCGTTGTAACTAATCTTGAGATTGAAACAGGTGAATGAAATGAAAAAAGATACTGAAGTCAATATGATGCACGGTGCCGGCGGCGAGGTCATGGGGGAACTTCTCCAGACCCTTACGGCATTCAAAAACAATAATGCAGGCGGAGTGGGCCTTGAATCACTCGACGACGGATCGACGTTCACCGTTGGCGGAAAAACAATCGTTATGACCACTGATTCCCACGTGATAAAACCGATCTTTTTCCCGGGAGGAGATATCGGACGTGTCGCCGTATCCGGGACCGTCAATGACCTTTCGGTAATGGGCGCCCGCCCGATCGCTCTCACCAGTGCTATGGTCATCGAAGAGGGATTTCCGATTGCCGACCTTGCAAAGATCGTTGCATCCATGGATGCAGCGTTAGGAGAAGTCGGAGCTTCGATCATCACCGGTGATACGAAGGTCGTCGAAAAAGGAAGTCTCGACGGGATCGTTATCAACACTGCCGGTGTTGGTGTGATCGAAGGAGACGGATACCTGATCCGCGATAAAAATCTGAAAGTCGGCGACAAGATCATCGTTTCCGGGACCCTCGGGGATCATGGACTCGCCATCGTTTCTTTCCGTGAAGGATTCGACCTTGGTGATCAGCTGAAATCGGATGTCGCTCCCCTCTGGAAAATGATCGAATCTGCGATGAAAGCGGCCGGTAAAGACAACATCCATGCAATGAAGGATCCGACCCGCGGAGGATTTGCCGCATGCATCAACGAGATGGCGAAAAAAGCCGGCGTCAAAGTCGTTGTCGGTGAAGAGGTTATGCCGATCCGTGAAAGCGTCGCTTCCGCCGGAGCTTTGCTCGGGATCGATCCCCTGCAGGTAGCAAACGAAGGAAAGTGCGTGATGGGCGTCGCTCCCGAAGTTGCCGATAAGGTCCTTGCTGCCCTGAAAAAGCATCCCTACGGTAAAAACGCTGCCGTCATCGGCGAAGTTGTCGAAGGTTCGGGTGTTGTCATGCTGACGAGGATCGGCAGCGAGCGTTTTATCGAACCGCCTCTCGGCGACCCTGTACCCAGGGTCTGTTAAAAAATGACAGACCTGATTCTTTCCAACGCACGACTGCCTAACGGAAGGATCACCGATATTTCCATCAAAAACGGTCTTATCACGCATATCGGCAGTTCCGGCTTTGGCGATACGATCGATTGTAAAAACCGTCTTTGTATGCCGGCGGCGACCGATATGCACGTTCATATCAGAGACGGTGTCCAGTCGGCAAAAGAGGACTGGACCACCGGGACCCGGGCAGCGGTCGCGGGCGGGGTGGCGATGATCGTCGACCAGCCGAATACCATCCCTCAGATGGATTCTGTCAGGAATTTCAAAGAGCGTGCCGCTCTTGCAAAAGAACATTCGTTCTGCCGCTTCGGGATCAACGGCTCGGTAACAAAAGATGCGGATCTTGAAGGACTTATCCGTGCCGGGGTCCTTGCATTCGGGGAGATGTTTGCCGCTCCGTCGAGTTATGGATCGGCACTTTCTGCAGACGTCATCCGTGATTCCCTGAAAATCCTTGCAAAGCATGACATGCTGGTCACCGTGCACGCCGAAGAGGTCGCCCCGGGCGAAGTCCATACGCTCCCGGAGCATGCCGCGTCCCGTCCGATTTCCGGAGAAGCAAAAACGATCCGCCTTGTACAGGATCTCGCCCCGGCAGGTGCACATCTTCATTTTTGCCACGTGAGCGGCGTTGGGTCGATGGAAGCCGTCAAAGGCACCTTTGAGGTCGCTCCCCATCATCTGTTTTTGTCGTATGAGGAGACCGGACCGGAAAACACCTTCTGGAAAATGAATCCCCCTCTCCGCTCAAAAAAAGAGCGGGCAGCTCTATGGAAAAACTTCGCAAAGATCCCCGTTATCGCATCCGACCATGCCCCGCACACGATATCGGAAAAGGAACTGCCATTTCCGGATTCGCCTTCCGGTGTTCCGGGTGTTGAAACCATGCTTCCTCTTTTGATGAACGCGGTTTATGAAAAGAGGATCACGCTCAACGATATCATCGCAAAAACGGTAACAAATCCCTCGGGGATCCTTGGGATCGAGGCCCCCTCGCTCTCTGTCGGGAACCGGGCGGATCTTGTGATTTATGCAGATGCCCCGGTGAAAATATCCGGCGATGATCTTCACAGTAAATGTGGCTGGACGCCGTATGAAGGGATGTCCGGCATTTTTCCGGTCACGACCCTGGTCGGCGGTGTCCCCGCATGGCACGAGGGTGAATTTACCCGCGGCGGCGGAGAGATGCAGGCCGGAAAAGGTAAGACGCCGGAAAACAAATAGAATATTCGTGCCGATAATACCAGACGTGTTTTAGGCCCCCGTACGATCTATACGCGCTCGCGTGAAATGAGTTTTGGGACAACAAAACACGCCACAGGCGCCTCCTGCCAGGTCAAAGAACCGCGAGGATATGCAACAGCAGCCGGTGAACGGGCTCGGTTAATGGCAGGGGACATTCATCTTTTGAGAAATGGGTCCGGTTCCGGCAGACAATTCAGATAGCGGACAGGCATCTGTTATCGATGAAATACTCCTTGTCGCACTTACGGTGCTCCTTTGTGCAATACTTGCAGCATTATGCATGGGTTTTTTCTCGCCGTCGGGCGAAAATCCGTTTATCCCCCCGCCGGAAATACTTAAAATAATCTCCGTTGATCACAATAATGAGAATGGAGAGAGAACCTTTGCAAGCAGTGTCACCCTGCAAAACATCGGAACGAAAGCTCTCCAAAATTCCGACTACCGTGCCGAGATATATATCAACGATAAAAAACAGCGTGTTATCATCGATACGCTGCAGGCGCACGAATTTATTGATACGCATCATTATGGGATCGGGACTCTTTCCGGCAGCGGTCCCACAGGATATACCTGGGGTCCCGGGGATCATGGTGTCTTTAACCTGAAAGACAAGATGATCCATCCCGGTGACCTGCTCAGAATCGACATCATTTATAAAGAAGACGACTCGGTCTACTCCCGTTCCGAAATGCTGGTCCCGTGATCTTTTCATCATGTTCCTTAAAGTAGTACAAGGGTAAATATATCCCGTACCTATGGATTTTCATTACATTCATTCATCTATCCATGGAGGCTTTATTACATGTATCCTATTGACACTATCAAGTATCTTATTCACGCTCAGATCGAAGCAGAGGGGGTGGTTGAAAAAACCGATGTAGTCGGAGCCGTTTTCGGGCAGACCGAAGGGCTCCTTGGCGAAGAACTGGATCTGCGTGATCTCCAGCGAAGCGGCAGGGTCGGCAGGATCGACGTCCAGATAACAAGCAAATTTGGAAAAACATCAGGTGACTGCTACATTGCGTCATCACTCGACCGGGCGGAGACCGCGATCCTAGCTGCGGCTCTTGAAACGATCGAACGCATAGGTCCCTGTATCGCCAGCATGCGGATCCAGAATATCGAAGACCTGCGGGCAATCAAACGCAGACAGATCGTCGAACGGGCAAAAGAACTCCTTCTCGAATCTTTCGACGAAGTGGGCATCTCGTCCTATGATATTCTTGCCGAGGTCCGGGAAGCGAGCCGGATCGAAAAAATAACCACTATCGGTGATGAGCGGCTCCCCGCAGGACCGAACGTTCTCGACTCTGATTCTATTATTATCCTGGAAGGCCGGGCTGATGTCCTGAACCTTCTGAAATGCGGCATCAAAAATACCGTGGCCGTTGAAGGAACAAAAGTTCCGAAGATCGTTTCCGAACTCAGCCAGAAAAAAATCACCACGGTTTTCGTGGACGGGGACCGGGGCGGGGATCTTATTTTACGTGAACTTCTGCAGGTAGCCGACATCGATTTCGTCGCATTCTCACCACGCAGAAGAAGCGTGGAGGATATGACCAGAAAAGAGATCGTGAAATCTCTCAGGAACAAAGTCCCGGTCGACGTGCTGAAAGCCCATCTCGAGAAGGATGAACCCATATCCGATCTCGTCTTTGAGATCGAGGCGGAGATCAACGAGGGTCAGTCCTGTTCGGCAGCCGAAGAAGCCGCAGAACAGGAAGCGGACGTCTCACAGAAAAAGGTGTCCGTAAAACCTGTTGAGGAAGTATCCCGACCTGCCGAAACCGTATCCAGACAGACTGCCCCGACGAATAATAAAGAGGAGTCAAAGCCGGAATCAAAATCCGAGTCTTCAAAGACCGATGAGCCGGAAGTTATACGCACGAAAAAACCCGAAAACCCGAACTCTATCGAAGAGCATGCTCTCTATATGAGAGATACCGGACGGGCGCGTATCCTCACGGAAGATTCCGTGATCGTCGGGGACTACTCTCTTCGGGAAGTTGCCGAGATCCTGCCAAAAATGAATGATGACGCCGCCGGGATCATCGTTGATTCAGCAGTCGACCAGAAATTCGTTGATCAGGCATATGCAAAAGGGCTGAAATATATTGTCGCCAGAAAGTTTATGGGAATCGTCAGGAGGCCGGTCGGTCTCAGAATGATCCCCTTCTGATTTTTTACATCAGTTTTTTGTCTGCACAGAAGATACCGATGACATCCAGGAACTCTTCGGGCCGGTTCATTACATCGAGCGTATCGCACGTCCCGACCATTTCATACAGACTTCTGCCCTCAGTGAGCCCGAGTTCAGGGAGGGGGAGGGGTAAAATGACATGCATCGGGATCGGATCGCCGTAATTCGTGTTCGGCACCCATCCCTCTCTTTTCATGTAGTAGTAGGCAGCTCCGTGCATCGCGTTGATCTCTCCGTATTCACTGGCGAAATCGGTCGATACAAGATTTGCCATAACCAGCTCGTCCGGGGCGGGATTGATCGTTACATGACCATATCCCGGCGGGATGAGAACGGTGTCCCCTGCATGTGCCGGGACGAGAATGACATCGGTATGGTCGCGTTTCTGCAGAAGGTAATATGCAGAACCCGAAAGAACTTCGTAGACTTCCGGATAGGGGATCCCCGCGGCATTTTTGGGGTGATAATGTCCTTTGGTTTTTGTGTATTCCCCGTTGATGAGTCCCGGCGGGATCCTGGTTATATCGTATCGGAGATGGTGGCGTTCGAGCCAGGTATGGTCTCCGTGGGTCTGGTAGAGATCCCGGTACATGTAGTAGAGCGGGGTCTTTGGATCATGGTTCGACGGACGGACGGCAAACACGTTCTCCATATCCTCTGACGTCCGGACGGAAGGGACCGGCAGAGAACCCGACCAGATTCTTTTCATAGATTATTGTTATGCGTCTCATGATATAAGGACATGATTATCCTGAAATGTATAGGAATAGACTATAATCGAGAAGAGACAAAGGTACAACTATGCAGATAGCAGTCACCCGTCTTGCAGAGAAAGGTAAAACCGATCAGGCATTATGCGAAAAATACGGTCACACGGCAAGGATCGTCTCCCCGCTGAAAGCCGAGCTGCGTGCAAGTATGGTCCAGACCTTTGTTCTGGCTGCAAATGACGGCGATTTTGATGCGGTCTTTTTCACCAGTGCTTATCCGGCAAAACATGTCGGGATGATGCTTGAAAGAGATATTACGAAAAAATGCCGGGTTATCGCCATCGGTCCGCAGACGGCAAAGATCCTGCATGAACTTGGTATCGCGGCAGAGACCCTTCCTTCCTTTTACTCACGGGATTTTGTGCCGTATCTCGGGGAGTGGATCGAGGGGAAACGGATCGGGATCCCGCGGGCGGATGTGCCGAATCCCGACCTCATCAATGCCATCGAAAATGCAGGAGGAATGGCATTTGAATACAGGTGTTACGGGCTTGTTCCGACCGGAGAACTCCTTGATCTTGAAGGGTCGGACGTTGTTCTCTTCACGAGTGCGAACTCGTTTTCAAAGGCACGTCTGCCGGATCTTTCCGGGATCATTCCTATGGCGATCGGAGAAATAACGGCAAAACGCATGACGGACGGCGGGGTCACGCCGGTGGTCACCGGTGACGGGTCGCTCGAAGGAACCCTCATTGCTCTGAATGAGTACCTGAAAACAAAATAATTATTCTTCTTTATTCTGCATCGAATACCGGCGGGTAAGGCTCTCCATTGTTTCGATCTCGGAGACATCCTTATCGTCACGGAGCCGGACGAACCTCGGGAACCTCAGAGCATAACCCGCAGCATAATTCGTACTCTTCTGAAGTTCGGCATAGCCCACCTCGAACACGATATCCGGTTCGAAGGAGACCGTCTTTCCCTTTTCGGCAATGATCTTTTCCTTGAACAGTTCATACAGCGTCGCAAGCATCGGATCATCGATACCCGTTGCCACGCGGGAGATCTCAAAAAGATCACCGTTTTCATCCTGACATGCGAGAAGGAAAGAACCGAACATCTTCGCCCGTTTTCCTTCACCCCATTCGGCGCCGGTCACGACCAGATCCATCGTGTCGACCTCCGGCTTTATTTTGATCCAGTACTTTCCGCGGTTTCCGGGAAGATACGGAGAGTCAAGGACTTTGAGCATCATTCCTTCGTTCCCGCGGTCAAGGGATTCGTGATAGAACGTCTCGAGTTCTTCGACCGAGTCGCTCACGATCTGCGGTGCGATGTAATCGGTCAGCATCGATTCAAGGATCTCCCGGCGGCGGGTAAACGGCATATCGATCAGGGTCTCACCGTCGGCAACCAGAATATCAAACACTCTCGGACGAAGAGTTACCGCATCGGTGGCATTGCCCACATCATGTTTTCTCCGGATCCTCCGAAGGACCGTCTGGAAGGGCATGGGTTTTCCGTTCATGATCGCGATGACCTCCCCATCGATGATGACATCATGGGTCGTCGCTTTGCTGAGCATCTCAACAACATCCGGGAGTGAAGCGGTCATATCTTCCAGACGCCGGGAATAGATCGCACATTTTCCGCCGGCTTTGTGGAACTGGAATCTGCTCCCGTCATATTTATTTTCGGCGGCAAGTTTTCCGTGTGTTTCCACCATATGAGATATCGAACCCTGCTGGGCAAGCATCATCTTCACCGGGCGGAAGATCGTGATGTGAACATCTGAAAGACCGTCGGGATCGGTTTTTGCGAGTAATGCCACCTGACCAAGATCGTTCAATGCCTGATGTGCGTGTTCGATGACCTCCGGAGCGATCCTGAATGCTTTCGCGAGGGCATCCTTGACGACCCCCTCTCCGACACCGATCCGCATCTCTTCGAGCATCAGACGGGCGAGATATCTTCCTTCCAGCGGGGTCGCGTTCGACATAAGATACTGGGCGGACCGGAGGCGTTCCTGCTGGGAGCGCCGTCCCGAAGATTTTGCCATCAAAAGGAAGCGGTCATAAACATCCAGAAGCGTGAGTTCTTCAGAGAAGAACATCGTCTGTTCGCGTTTTTCGAGGAGCTTCTCGACGACTTTTCCGACGTCTCCCGAACTGTTGATCGCCGAAACAACGTCGCTCCGTTTTTTCCCGATCACGTAGGCGAGAGCGTCGTACAAAAGGGACGGACCAAATCCGAGTTTTTCTGACGACCAGTCGGGGAAGAGTTTTCCCCGCATGAACCGGACGAAGACAGGCAGTTCCTCTTCCGTCAGATCTGGGAACTCGACTGCCAGTATATCGGCGGTCTCAAGACGTCCGGGGGTCTCTTCGATTTTTTTACAGATATTGGCAAACTCTACGAACTGCATATCTCACCTACAGATGGAACCTGACGAGCCGACTCTCGCGATAGTTGGGAAGCTGGTCACTGACGTATATTTCTGCACCGCTTTCACCGGCGGCTGCCCATGCTGATTCACGGGCAATATTCGGACGATTATAATTTTCCGAAAGGTGGGCGAGGGCAAAGATGCCCACCTCTTTCGAGAGTTCCCTGATGCACGCTGATGAATCCTCATTTGAGAGATGACCGTCATCTCTGATACGGTCTTTGAGATAGCGCGGGTAGACCCGGAGCACACATTTGTTCCCATGACACTCTGCCCCGCACGAACGGCATGCCGCACATTCCGGAAACCGGTCGGTTTTCATCGCCTCGGCAGAGTAGTTACTCTCAAGGATCACTGCATCACAGGCAGAGAGGATCGTCTTCATCGTCTCGGAAACCTTGTGCGTATCCAGACATATGCCGATCCGGGAATCCCCGTCATCGATAACGAATCCCGTGGGCTCCGCCGCGTCGTGGTATGCCCGAAATGTTGTGATCTTCAGACCGCCTGCTTCGATCGGGATATGTTCGCGGCAGACGAACCGCTTCGCTTCTGCCGGGATGATATTTTCTTTTTTAAGAGCATCGAGTGTCCCCCCGGATGCAAAAACCGGGACCTTCGCAGCTTTTACGAATGCTTTCGCTGATCGGACGTGATCCGAGTGTTCATGGGTAACACACAGACCCCGGAGGTTTCCGGTATTCAGATGCATATTCTGCAGCGTCCGCATAAGATAGCCAAGGCCGGCATCGATTACGATCGAGTCGGAGTCGTTTCCGACATAAATAGAGTTCCCTTTACTTCCGCTCGCGAGAAGGACACAATCCATTGTTTGAATATGTAGGTCGTGATGAATGATAAATCCCGTTAGATGTGAATGGGTATAAGCGTGAATCATGTGAATGAGGACAGGTTCTAAAATGCCCGGGGCTTCACGGGTCGATCATGAACCTTGGTAATAATTTTTCAAAAAAGGAATGAGATAAGAATCACGTGTAGGATTCTTCTTCTTCAGGTCTCTCATCATCCCAGCAGGTTACCCCTGTTTGATCAGATAAACTGGAAACCTTAAAGTGGGGATCGACAATGCCTGCCGCCCGCTGCTTCTTGTAGTCATCAAGCGCTTCGAATGCGAATTTACCGATGTAAACAAGTGCAGTTAAATTGAAGAATGCCATGATTCCCATAAACAGGTCACCAAGATCCCACACCACATCGATACTGATGAGACATGCCATCAATACGACCAGAACGACCAATATCCGGAATATGATGATTGCATGCGGATTCTTTGACAGGAACTTCGTATTCAGTTCTCCCATGAAGTAGTAGGCGATGATACTGCTGAAGGCAAAGAAGAAGAGGAAGAATGCGACGATACCCGGGGCCCATGCACCGATGAACGTTTCCCCAAGGACATTCTGAACCAGGGTCGCTTTTGTTGTACCATAGTCCATGTAGGAAATGAACGAATTTCCGGCACACAAGAGGATAACGAAGGCGGTTGCAGAACAAACAATGAGGGTATCAATGTACACGCCGAGGGACTGGATAAGACCCTGCTTGACCGGGTGGTGAACGGATGCACTGGATGCAACGTTGGGGATCGATCCGATACCTGCTTCGTTTGAGAACATTCCCCGTCTTACACCCTGCATGATGACGATACCTATCGCACCGCCTGCAAATGCCTGGATACCAAATGCATATTCAACAATGGTGACGATCATTCCCGGGATCAACGTAATGTTCGGGATGATAAGAATCAGACAGAGAACAACGTAGGCAACCGCCATGAATGGAACGATCGCCGATGATACTTTTGCCACACGTCTGATTCCGCCAAATATGATAACTGCCGTGAGAATTGTGACTATTATCGCAACTATCCACTGCTGGAAACCGGTCGCAGTAACAAGGGACTGGGTAATCGTACTTGCCTGCATGCCGGTAAAGAGGAATGGATATGCGATAATGATCATCAATGCTACGACTTTGGCAAGATCCTTGTTGCCAAGAGCATTTTTGATGTAGAATGCCGGGCCGCCGCGATAGTGCCCTTCTTCATCCTTCTCTTTGTAGATCTGACCAACGGTACACTCAACAAAACTTGTTGCCGCACCAATGATTGCAAAAGCCCACATCCAGAAAACAGCACCAGGACCGCCCGCGACTAAAGCGGCCGCAACTCCCGCAATATTTCCTATCCCGACTCGTGCACCCATGCTCACACAGAATGCCTGGAACGAAGAAACACTTCTTTTCTTTCCAAAGACATCTGATATTTTTGCTCCTGCAAACATGAGACGACAGGATTCTTTAAGCATACCGAACTGAACACCTTTTGTCTTGAATGTGAAATACAAGCCGACAAAAAGTAAAAGTACAATAATGAGCGGCCAGAATGTCGCATCAAGATTGACAAAGTTCAAAATTTGTGTTGCGACACTATTGACAGCACCCGTAAATGCTGAAATAACGTCACCAACTACACCTTCCACAACCATGCAGAATTTATTGCTTATAACCGAATATAAATATTGTCTTTTTACTTTCCCGAATTAAAAGGTTTCTGGATGGAAAAATTATGTGAAATCATCTGAAAAAGCGGTGAAATGACAAATTAAGCATTTTTTTACCTTGTATTCCGTTTTTTCATGAATCCGGAGTTAAAGCTGATTTCCTCTTTCTCAAAAAAGGTGAATATTTTTTAGAACGAGTCGAGCGAAACGCTTCCGAAGTCGTCAGACTTGACCGGTGCGGTAATACCGAATGCGGTCTGCCCTGCCCATGATTCCATCGAGTTTGCAGCGTCCGTCATATAATCCATTATATCTATCGACAATTCGTGCTTTGCCTTGCTTGCCTGCATCTGTTCGACAAGGAACCTGAGTTTCTCCGGAGACTCGGCTCTGAGTTTGGCAAGCGAGATCACACACATATATATGCGGGTCAGATTCCGGTCGGTCCCCGTGATAGTATCGAAGAATGCCCGAAGGACCTGTGCCTGATAGACTTCGCTTCCCATAAGTATTCTACATTGGTGAGTTATCCATTAAATAATTATGCCAGAAAAAAAGGAGAAAATTATTTTGCGGCACTGACGATCTTGATGATGTCGCCGTTTTTGAGTACGGTCGTATCCTTGATCCGCATCTTGGTCCGGGCATCGACCGCGTAAAGGAATCCCTTTCCGATATCGGTGTGCACACGGAAGGCGAGATCCTTCGGGGTCGAACCGATCGGCATCAGAAATGCGTCCGGCAGGACCTGACCTTTTGCATTACAGTATTTGTTTTCATCCTCGACCGGATAGACGACGATCATCCCGATCTCTTCGAAGACGATCTTATTCAAAACGTCCTGAACACCCGTGCTGCCGAACTTTTTCATGTTCTGGGCGATCATCGTCAAAGCCTTCAGCTGGGGAGCGGATATCTTTGCTCCCTCGACCGGTGCAAATGTTCCGTCTCCCGGGAGATACTTCAGGATCTTTGCACTTGCAGCGGTCTTGAGAGCGAGTTCTCCGGCAGCAAATGTCGGCATGGCGCCAATTTCCTTAAGGGCGGCAAGATTTTCATCTGAGGCCTGGTCGGCCTTGTTTGCTGCGATTATTGTAGGCTTTGAGACGCGGAGCAAAACCTCGCACATCTTCTCCATATCCTCGGTCGATCCTTTTGCAAGGCTGATGCCGCATTCATCGACGGCATCCTTGATCTGGAGTGCATTGATCCGAAGACCCGCAAGAGCTTCTCCAAGAAGGTCGATAAGCATCTGTTCTTTGCCCTGTGCCTGTCTGGCGAGTTTCGGCCGGTGTTTCTCGACGATCCCCGCCATCCACATGGCAAACTCGTATTTCAGGAACTCGACATCCTTGAGCGGGTCTCCGGTCCCGATATCGACCGGATTTCCTTCAGCATCCGTACTTCCCGAAGCATCCACAACGTGAATTATCGCGTCGGCTTCACGGAGATTGTCGAGGAACTGGTTTCCAAGACCTCTGCCCAGGTGTGCATCCGGAACCAAGCCGGCAACATCGATGAGTTCTACCGGAACGAAACGGTTCCCGTCTACACATTCCGTGCATCCTTTGATCCCGAGTTCCTGACACGGGCATTTCGTCCGGACGTAGGCAACGCCCTTATTTGCATCGATGGTGGTGAACGGATAGTTCGCGATTTCTATATTTGCAAGCGTAAGAGACTTGTAAAACGTTGATTTGCCGCAATTCGGTTTTCCGGCGAGAGCAATTTGTAACATTTTTTATCTATCCTGATATGAGGGATTATATCTGACCTAAGAATTGGGCTGATATACTATTATGTGTTGCGTCAGGACCCGGATCAGAAAAATCATCATCAGTAATGCAGCACAAGATCGCCGCCGTCTTTTACGGTAGCGGCGTATCTCTGCACATTTTCCTCGATGACCGCGGTATTCATCGATTCATGAAGCCGTTCGTTGAACATCCTCATCAGTTCCTCGGAAAGAATACATCTGCCGGCATTTTCATACTCCTTCTTAATAAGTCCCCCGGCTGCCATTTTTACAATGACCCGGTCGACCATCGGGACCATCGCGGGCTCCATAAGATCCAGGACACATGCCCCGCGCCCGCCGAAAACAGGTTCGATTTCTCCATAGAGGGCGCCGCGGTCCAGATCAAGTCCTGCACCGGTACATGCCAGAGAAAATAATGCATACAATACCATATATCCGTGCGAAAACATCACGTTTACCGGATCAGGATACGGGGGGCGGACCCTCCGGTGATACCCCAGATTTTTTGGCACGGCACGGGAAAGGATCTCGTAATACATTGCCTTCGTAAATGAGAACACTCTCCCGATCTCCGGCAGGGTGATCAGGAAATTCAGTTCGTCCCTCGATGCATTCAGGATATCCAGTTCCCCTTTGAGAAAGAGACCCGAGGGGTCGGATTCGGCGAGTTCATTCAGGAAACGCATCCGTTCTCCGAGAGATGCCTGGATGGTTCCCATCGCAAATTTATGGATCGGGATCTCTTTTTGTGCCGCCGCAAGAGAGGGACCTTTTTCTCCATATAATCCGCCGAGCGGTTTACCGTGATCATCGAAGAAGGAGACCGGGATATGGTGTTCTGCAAGATGACCGAGAGCGGATGTGCTGAGTGTGTGACCGCCGGCGATCAGAAGATGACTGACTTCGTCTAACGGATACCGGGTCATCTTGCCGTTCTGCCGGACAAGAAGAGAATCTTTCGTTGATTTTATCTCGGCGCCGTATCCCCGGACGGTTACCCACGGGATCATGAAAACAGATCATCCTCCGGTTTATCACCGTTCAGCTGAACACGGCATTTCCCGCAGAAATAGTTTCGTTTCCTGTCCAGATCATCAAGATTTCTCGGACAGTACATAATACATCCCGGATCACTGCAGTGTCCCAGACCGAACAGGTGACCGATTTCGTGGGCGCCTTCTTTGACGATCCTGGCAATCAGGGCGGAATCGTCTGTATGTCTCCCGTAATACTCGTTTTGGAGCCGGTAGGGTGATACGACCGATACACCAAGCCGGGGATATGCGAGTCCGAATACAAAATCCGCGAGAGGTTCGTAAAGGTCCCCCGGCGTGACCAGCAGGACCTTTTCATGAAGATGGTTGAATTTATTATAATAATCAAGGTCGACATCTGCCGGTTTAAAGAGCTGGGGCGTTCTCCGGCGGAACATATCGAGTCTTGTCAGAATTTTCACTGCATCATATTGTTTGCGTGCGGGATCGAATCCAACGAGCGGAAACGTGCCGTCATCGATGCGGGATACCGGCATTTCAAGAACGGCTGATAGTTCTTCGGAAACCGGTCGTGAAAGGCCGACCGGTACACGACTGTCCCAGAAAAGATGTACCCCCATAGTCGTAGTTATATCTCTGTTCAAAACTATAAAGTTACGTAATAGAATGATCAATAGAATCGAGATCACGATCGGACACTATATTAAAGATAATTATCATTCGGCTGTGGAAGTGGGATTCGGGGGGAAAACGACCGCTGCGGAAATTCTCGTTCATGCAGGGATACCTGTTCTTTGCACGGATGTTCACGGGTATCCGGATGCGGCTGTGCCCTCGGTCGTCGATGATTGTGTGGAACCGACGCTGGAGTATTACCGGGTCGAAGTGATCTATGCTATACGGCCTGGTGTCGAGATCATTCCGGCACTGATTACCCTTGCAAAAAAAGTCGGGGCCGATCTGATCGTTTATCATCTGGGATTCGAATTATATGAAAACGGCGGGGAACGGATCGATGTTGACGGAGTAATGCTTCACCGGTATGTTCACCAGCAGTGAGCATACCCTCTTTTTTCTATAACTTTTCCGTCGCACCGGACACCCTTTTCTGAAACGACTTTGCCGATCACGGTATATTCCGTATCAAGGTTTGATAAACCTGCCGGCGGTATACTGAACAAAAGACCGAAGTCGCCTCCGCCGTATAAAAAATATTCCAAGGCTGAGCCTGAATGGATATCCGGAAGAGGAAACGTCTTTGATTCAAGTTCAAAGCCAACGTTGGATGCCCGGGACATATCATATAATGAGATCGCGAGACCGTCGGATACGTCCATCATGGAGGCAGCTCCGGCACGGGCGATCTTTACCCCGGCATCGACCTGAGGTATGGGCGTCAGGATATTTTTCCGGTATCGTTCGTCCCCGTTCAATCCTGCCATTGCACATCCGGGTGTTCCGGTGATGCAGACTAAATCGCCAGGCGATGCGCCGGACCTGCGGCAGTAATACTTTTTTTCCACGATGCCGAATCCGGTCGTTACGACGGTGAACTCTTGATGACTGTCGATATCGCCGCCGGATACCTTTGCTCCGAAAGAGTTTGCGCAGGAAACCGCACCCTCCATGAATGGAACGAGTCGTTTCGGGTCGTCCAGACCGACGGCGACCAGGATCTGTACGGGGGCGGCTCCGCAGCTCGCGATATCCGATAAGGTCACGGCGACACTCATCCAGCCTTTTTCGAACTCGGTCATTCCTTTCGGGAAATCGGTCGTTTCATGCAGCATGTCGGTGCTCGAAACAAGTATTTTCCCGTCAGGCAGTTCGAACGAGGCACAGTCGTCTGCCGTTTCCTCGTTTCCTATGAGGTTCCGGATGGTTTCCAAAAGATCACGGTCATCCATTATTTTTTCAACTCCTTCTTGCGTTCCGCACGATATTCCGAGAGCACACCGAATAATACATTTGCACTGGGTTTATTCTCTGGTTTTTTCTCCGGTCTCTTTTCCGGGGCGGGTTTTTCTTTCTTTGGAACCGGTTTTGGAACCGGTTTTTCCTTTTTGCGGACGGGTGCCGTTTTTTTCTCCGGCTCTTTCTTTGGAACAGGTGCGGGTTTGGGTTGTACCGCAGGTTTTGGGGCAGGAATCGGGACCGGAACGGGTGCCGGGGCGGGTTCGGGTTTTGGTTTTTCCACCTCGAACACCAGTTCGGGGTCGATGCCTTTTTCCCGAACGTCCTTCACCCGTTCTACATGGTATTCCTTTACCATGCCGTGGATCTGCCCGAGTTTCTTCTCATTATTATAGACTGCCTGCGTCGCTTTCCATTCTGTAAGAGCATTTTCAAACGCCGCGGAATCCACGACCCCGATCTTCCCTTTTACCCGGGGTGAGAGGGATGCTCCATCCAGGACCGGAATGTCTGCTTCACGGAACTCTTCGATAAGGTTCTGTTCACGTGCCCGCTGATAAGTAAGTCTCGGGAGAATGACTGCCCCGATCTTTGCCTCGGCAAGATCACGGACCACGGATCTTCCCCACCCGTCCACTTTCAGCACATAAAGGATATCCTCCTCACCTATGCCCATTTCATCATCCAGACTCTTCACGTGGTCCTTTGCCAGAAGCTGCAATATTTTGAGGGCAGTGCATCCTTCGCCCGCCTGCAGGGAAATGAAGTGCTTCATCCGCTCTAACCGGATCCGCATATTCTTATTCCGGCGTTCTTCTTTTCTGAGTGCCTTTTTTACCTGCTCAAGTTCCGTGTCGCGTGACGAGATCTCGTCCGAAGAGAGAATCTCCTGTTCCCGCTCTTCTCTCTCTAATACAAGCTGATTCTGAAGAGATATGATCGCCTTGTCTTTTACCTCTACTTCTTCAGATAAACTGCCGGCAAGTTTACGAAGCTTTACGACCGTTTCTTCGAGCCGTCCGATGCGTTCGTCCTTTTCGTCGAATACCGCGTCTGCCGAAACGATCTCCGGTTCAGGCGGAATCTCTTCCGGATTCTGCAGTCCTGCAAGGATCTGCTCTAAGGAGATCCCGCGGATGATCCCTGCTCTGACTATGTCGATATCGGTTCCCGGCGGCATTCGTTTTTGCACGGAATCGAATTTGTTCGCATAACTTCTGTATGCGGATACTGCTGCCGAAAGGGAATCCCGTTCATGATCGTTTCCAAAATCATAGCCTTCGACGAGTTCATACTTGTCTTTGATCAGTACGTCTTTGACCGGTGTCCAGGGCACTGCGGAAAATGCCCGTCTGATTTTTTCGACGCCAAAGGGCATCTCGGCTTTGTCCGTTGCGATCAATACAGGTTTGCCGATCCCGGAAACAGTGGTGATGATGTCTGCCGGGCTCAGTGCCCGTGAACTTGAGAGGTGGACAAGGTCTCCGTCCAGATTCAGAGCGGCGATGCCGACGGTCGTGCCCGGGTCGATCCCCACTATAATATATGCGGGTTTTTTCGAGAGTGAAACGAATTCCGGTTTTGGTTTTCTTTTTCCAAAAACACGGACGTGAACACCGCAGGATCTTCCGGATGATACGGGGACTTCCTGCCGCGGTGCTTTGACGGTGAAGACGGTTATGGCTCCCCGCCTGAAGATAACCCGGGATGATGTCTCGTAGGATAGTCCCTTTACGGAAAATTTCGCTTCGATCTCGCGGGCGCGGGATCTCACGCTGCTGTGCATTTTCCGGATATCCCGGTAATATGTGCGGATAGGGGGCTTTGCCCGGGAGACGGTAACGGTGGTGATGTTGTCATATCCGCGGATCTCGTATCCACCTCCGAACGAGGCGATCAATGCCGCGGTCTTTGCTTCCTCCATCGGGTTGGTTTTGTCGAACCGGAGGTTGTATCGCTCGGCGATTGCGGCGAGGGGTTCGATCCGGGTTGCGTTTCCGCAGATCTGAACGAGTTTGGTTCCAAAGGGCAGTTCATCCAATATCCGGTATATTTCTTCGTCCCGGACGATGTCGCGGATAGTTCCGGCGGCAAGGACTGCGGGACGTTCGGCGTCGATGAGCCGGAGTACCCGGTAGAGGGTGATATTTTTTTCTTCTGATTCGATCCGTTTGTCGGAAACACGGATGATGGAGTAACGCTGGGGGGAGGTTCTTTTCCCGGTGAAGCCTTTGACTTTTTCTATGCCGAATATGAGTGAGTTCATGTTGTTATGAAACGGACCGCCTCTTCGAGGTCGTAGTTTGTCTGGTATTTTTTTGCGAAGTAGGTGATGACGGTGTCGAGGTCATGCCGGAGGACGGCGTCGGCGTTTTGATGGGTGGGCGGGACCCACTGGGGCCAGTCGATGAGGCAGAGATTTTCTCCGTCGTACATGATGTTGTATTCGGAGAGATCACCGTGGATGAATCCGGCGGCGTAGGCTTTTTTGACTTCTTCGAGGATCTCCTGATAGACTTCGTCGGGATTTTCGAGGACGCAGCGGAAGAGATTTGCGCCGGGGACGAGCGACATGACGATACAATGACGGTTTATGTCGATGGGGACGGGGACGCTGACTTTTCCGTTGAGTGCTTTGAGGGCTTCGTATTCGCGTTCTGCAGATTTTGCGGAGGCGAAGATCCAGGGACAGTGTGCTTCTTCGGGCATGTATTCCCGGTTGTTTCTGAGTGTCTGGAAGGATCGCTGACCGACTTTGTGGAGTTTGAGGATGACGACGCCGAATCCGAGGGCTTCGTAGATTTCGGATTCTTTGCCGACGGCGACTTTGTTGCCGAGGGCGGAGATGGTTTTCTTTGCGGCGAGGTCGGAGAGGGCGAGGGCGTCGTAGCCGGCGAAGACGAGGGTGTAGCCTTTGTAGGGGACGGAGTCGGAACGGACGAGGTCCCGGTGGATGAGGTTGCCGAGACGATATTTGAGTTCGGCGGGGGAGAGTTTGACTGCTGCCCGGAGGTCGTCTTCGGGGACCCATTTGTATCTCTTCATCATTCGTTCGAGGACGTGAAGGATGCGTATTTCGTATTTGTGGAGGGATTTTATGACGTCTGCGTCTATTGGCATTGGTGATATAGGTTTGGCGGTAATGGGACAAATAGATGATTGAGGCGGCGGGGACCTTTAG
>CAYSRP010000002.1:34829-37955 GCA_964433475.1 uncultured Methanomicrobiales archaeon | reverse complement strand
TGCCGGTATTTCATCAGATGCTCACAAAACCCCGTCCGGATGGATTTTCGGCACTTTACGTCACACCCCTCCGGTCCCTGAATCGTGACATGATGAACAGACTTGAATGGTGGGGTGCCGAACTCGGTCTGAGCATTTCCGTCAGGCATGGAGACACGACCCAGTCCGACCGGAGAAAACAGGCGCTGCATCCCCCCGACCTTCTCATCACGACACCTGAAAGTCTTCAGGCTATGTTTATGGGAAAAGTTCTCCGTAAAAATCTGGCAGGGATCAGGTATGTTATCATTGATGAAATACACGAACTTGCCGGAGGAAAACGCGGGACGCAGCTCACCATTGCTCTGGAAAGGATAGCAGAACTTTCCGGCGAATTCCAGAGGATCGGCATTTCTGCGACCGTGGGCAATCCCGAACTCGTCGGGCAGTTTCTCTGCGGAACGCGTCCCTGCACGATCGTTCAGGTCCCGGTCGCAAAAACGCTCGATCTCTCGGTCAAGTTTGCGGGTGAATCATTCAAGGGTCAGACGAAATTGATCGAAGAATGCATCGATTCCCACGAATCGACTCTCGTGTTCACCAATACCCGCAGTGTTGCCGAGGCAATCGGACATGCCCTTCTTCCCCGCGGGGACACGGATGTTCACCACGGATCCCTTTCCCGCGAAGTCAGGGTCGATGCGGAAGACAAGTTCCGTGCGGGAAAAACGCGGGCAATGATCTGCACATCCTCCATGGAACTTGGTATCGATATCGGTCAGATCGACCACGTCATTCAGTTCAACTCGCCCCGTGAAGTTGCCCGTCTTATGCAGAGGACGGGACGTGCCGGGCACCAGATCCACGCCATATCCAAAGGAATGATCCTTGCGACCGGGTTCGACGACATTCTCGAATCGATGGTGATCGTAAATAAGGCGATGGCAAATCAGCCGGAAAACATTCGTCCCCACGTGAACGCGGCTGATGTGATCGCAAACCAGATCGCGGCACTCGCTGTCGAAAGAGGGCAGATCTCTATCAAAAAAATCGAGGAGATATTTTCCCGAAGCTACTGTTTCCATACTGCAGGTCCCCTCATTCGTGAAGTGATCGCGGAAATGGAAAAGCATTACCTCATCCGGACAGAAGACGACATGGTCATCACGAAAAACCGGGCGAGAAAATATCTCTCGCTCAATCTTTCGATGATCGCCGATGAGAAAAAAAGTGTCATCTTCGATGTGGTCACACGAAAACCGGTGGGGACACTGGACGAGTCGTTTGTCATCAGCTGGATCTCATCCGGAGCGGTGTTCGTCGCACGCGGGCAGGTATGGCGGGTCCTTGATATCGACGAGGACAAAATCATGGTCGAGCCGGCGAAAAATGCGAAAGGGGAACTTCCCTCATGGGAAGGCGAACAGATCCCGGTTCCTTTCACGGTGGCAATGGAAGTCGGGAAACTCCGCCGTCTCCAGAATTTTGAAGACTATCGTGCCGATGAAAAATCCGTCGCCTTCGCTAAAAAGATCCTCACCGAAATGAAAAAGAACCGCTCTGTTACCGCGACCGACAAGCTGATCGTTCTCGAGGATTCGGATGAAGGTGTTGTGGTAAATCTCTGCGGAGGTCATAAAGTGAACGAGACCATCGGGCGTGTTCTTTCGATCCTGCTTTCGGCACGTTACGGGACCTCGGTCGGGATCGAAACGAACGCATACAGGATTCTGCTCAGACTCCCGAAGTTTCTCCGTGCTCCCGATGTGGAAGAGGTCCTTCTCTCACTTGAATCGGAACATGTTGAGGGGATTTTGACGCTTGCACTCAAAAAGACGGCTCTTTACAAATGGAAACTGGTGCAGATTGCAAAAAAGTTTGGGGCGATCGATGTTGATGCGGATTACGAAAAAATCAGTATGAACCGGCTTCTGGACTTATTTGACGGCTCGGTCATCGAGCATGAGGCTTTCCGGGAATTGTTCTTCTCGAATATGGATGTGGTGGGTGCACGCGAGGTGGTCACCCGCCTGAAAAATCATCAGATGGAAACGAAGACGAGCCGGCTTTCGATCATTGGAGCAGAGGGGTTGTTTACCGGACGGGATGTGGTCGTGCCGCCGGGTGAAGATCAGGCAATTCTTGAAAGTGTAAAACACAGACTCGATGACCAGGATGTGATCCTTGCCTGTATGCACTGTAGAAACTGGAAATCGAAGACGAAAGTCTCCCGAGTCCCGGATCAGCCTGTCTGTCCTGTCTGCGGCGCCCGGCTTGTTGCTGTTTTAAAACCCTACGAGGAACCGGCATTTCTCGCTCTTAAAAAGAAAAAGCTGACGACCGAGGAAAAAGAGGCGGAGACCCGGATGATGCGGAATGCAAACATGGTCCTTTCCAGCGGAAAAAAAGCCGTTGTGGCTTTGGCTGGCCGAGGTGTCGGACCGGAAGCCGCAGCCCGTATCCTGAATACATTTGCGACCGGGGATAACTTCTACCGGGAAATTTTAAAAGCGGAACGAAAGTTCGTTCAGACGCACAGATTCTGGGGATAAAAAAAGTATTGGCTTTATTTTGTCTGTGGTTTCGGGTCGCCAAGAAGGTCTTTCAGGCTGTCTTCAAGGAAGTCAAGACCTCTTTTGACATCATCAAGGTTCTTACCCCCGGTAAGAATGATTTTTCCGGAGGAGAAGAGAAGTGCCACGATCTTTGGGTCTTTGATACGATATACCAGACCCGGGAACTGCTCTGGTTCATACTCGATCGCTTCGAGAGAAAGGGTCGCAACAACACGGTTTAAGTTGATAAAACGACCGATATCGTAAGAACAGACTATGTTTGTTACTGCCACTCTTGGAACATCCAATACCTTGACGCCCGCTTCTTTCAGTGATGCGAGCACCTTTGCAAGCCCGATACCTAATGATTCCTCATTTCTTATGCCGGTAAGCACCACTTTTCCCGAAGAGAAAATCAGTGATGCCATTTTCGGGTTGTCAATACGATATACTGCACCCGGGAAACGTTTTGTATTGAGTTCGCACCCATCTACTTTTTCAGAAATCTCAGCAAGATCGATCTCATCGGCTATGACGCCGGAAGCTACGATATTTTCAATCTTGAGAGACGTGTATGTTTTCCCATCCATCT
>CAYSRP010000002.1:26109-34729 GCA_964433475.1 uncultured Methanomicrobiales archaeon | reverse complement strand
TGTATGTGAGCCTCAGATATAAGATTAGTGAAGCCCAATAACTCAGGGATGTTGGAAGTATTGATCACCATAATTTCTGCGGCATTTATGCTCATCGTCATTCTGGATCCTCTTCTCTCCGTGTCGATGTTTATCAATCTGACAAAGGACTTAGAGAGGACCGAGATAAGGCGACAGGCATTTGTTGCTACGGGAGTTGCCGGCGTTCTTATGTTGGTCTTCCTGATATTCAACGATTTACTCTTTGATCTGCTTGGGATCGAGCTGGAGAGTTTCAAGGTTGCCGGTGGTATCATACTTTTCATTCTTGGTCTGCAGATCGTCTTGGGTCTGGATATCGGCGGTTCGTCTGCCGGACCCAAGAGCCTCGCAAGTCCGGATCGTATCGGAAAAAAATCCATGGCCGGAGTGATCATCGGAACACCGATTATGTGCGGACCGGGAACAATTACTACGGTCATGATTCTCGGTGCACAGGATGGTATACTCCTGACCGTGATCGCGATCCTTCTTGCCCTGTTTTGTATCTGGCTGATTCTGGTATTTTCGGTTCAGATTAAGAAAGTGCTTGGAGAAACCGTCATCGTGGTCCTTTCAAAAATTATCGGTCTTCTTCTCACGGCCATTGCCGTTCACACGATATGGACGGGGATCCTTGGGCTCATCGCTATCTCGGTCATTTGAAATGATACAGTTTAAACCCGAGTTAACGGATTTCCTTGTCTTCGACCTGGAGGCATTTGTTCCGCCTGCCGACCGGAGACGAAAAACCGGTCCCTCTCTTGCGGTGAATCCTTATCGTGAGAACCACACGCTTCTCGGGGGGGTGTTTTACCTGTGCCGTCCCCTGACAGGTGAGGTGGTTCTTGATTACGCTCATCACTGGATGTGGAATGAGGGAAGCGAAACGGAGGTGGTCACCTCTCTGTACAGGATATTTGCCGATATGTGGTCGGGACTCAAAATGAAAAAGCTGTTTCAGGCAGATCCGGTCGTATGCGGGGTCGGTATCTCTACCTTTGATATGCCGTTTTTGTTTACAAAATGTCTTCAATACGAAGTTGCTCCTCCGGATGAAATATACGATACGCTTGGAAAATGCAGAGTGCTGGATCTCTCCGTTGCCGGGATCGGATTTGTCCCGACGCACAACCCGATTCTTCATCCGTGTTCTCATAATGAACTCGCCGATGCTTTGCTTCCGGAACGTGAGCGGAAACCTACCGGAAAAAAAGTGTGGGATATGATCGATGCGAAGGATTACGACGCTGTTGAAAAACGCTGCGAGGGCGAGGTCCGTGAGATGGTGGATATCGCGGCAAAGATGTTCAACTGTCAATGTCTTCGTAATACGGTTTGATATCAAGGATCGGTGTATTGTCGAGAGCCTCAAGTCCCTTCACGGTGATGACCAGATCATCGATCGAGAGTATGGTCACGAGCGTGAGGGAAATCGGATTCGGGCGAACCGGAGCGCGCGTGGCAAAAACTCCACGCATACTCCCGTCACCGTGACCATGCGGTTTCACCATCAGAATATCTCTTTCTGACCGGTCAAACCAGCAGAGGATGAAGACTTTGTCTCCCGCGGCAAGACCTGATAACCCGGCACGGTATTTGTCGAATATCGTTATCGTGCTTGGTTTGTCGGTAAAATGTCCCTGTTTTGGAGCATCTTCTCTCTCTTTGAACGGTGAATGAACGATCCCTATAGGAATACATTCTATTTTTTTTGGAGCAGGTATCGATTTGACCGAAAGCAGGTCAAGAGCGTTATTACATAACCAGTCACATGAACTCACATACGCATTGTCTCTTGGGACATGGGTGAACGCCGCTCCGGAAAAATCAGCAGCAAGACGCCTGGCTTTTTCAAAAAGCGGGATAAGGTCCGGTGACCTGACGGCATATCGTCCGTTCATCTGTGAGATCATTAGATTACTGTCGGAAAAAACCTCTAGTCTGGTTTCTTTTGGATGACAGTATTTTGCAGCCCGCGAAAGGGCATTATTAAGAGCTGTATACTCTGCAACATTATTCGTGGCACGGCCAAGCGTCACAAAATCAGATTCCAGAACGTCATCTCCCCGCATGATCAGCCAGGCGGATGCAGCCTGACCCGGGTTCCCGCGGCTTGCGCCATCTGTGTATATTGTCAGTATGTCCATGGATTAGTAACTCTATCTATAATTTTATTAAGATACCTGTCTGAATATTGAACATGGACAAAATTACTATTCATGTAGGTACTCACGGTCTTACACCGTCAAGTACCTATGCAGGCGGGAATATTTCTCCGAAAATCGATTTAATAGACGTCCCGAAAGATCTGGAGTATGTGGCCTTGATCGTTCAGAACAAGTCAGGTGATGAAAAGAACAAATGTCTCTGGGTCGTCTGGAACATTCCCTCGGTCGGTTATATTCCGCCGGGATTTGAAGAAGGACCTGCACCCAAGTTCCCGTTCCCGGCAATTCAGGGTCTGAACGATTTCGGCGAACATGCCTGGCATGGTCCCTCACCCGGATTTGGGGTACAGGACAGACTGCTCTTTCAGATATTCGGGAGAATGGAACCGATGGTCCTCTCGCCGGATTCAAAAATGGATGACGTGATAGCTGCACTCCGTGATGGAAAAACCACTGCACACGGTAGTCTCGAAGTATCCTATCAGGGATAAAAAAACTATTTTTATTGTTGAAGAAGTTTCAGATCGACAAGGTCTTTATAGATTTTTTTGACTGCCCGTTCTGCATCGATCGGTTTTTTTCCACCAGTAATGATGAGTTTCCCGGATCCAAAAAGGAGGACCACCACCTTCGGGTCATCCAGACGATAAACAAGACCCGGGAACTGTTCCGGCTCATACTCGATCTTATCCAGATTGAAACTCATCGCGATCTTGTTTAGATTGATCCGGTTTCCAAGATCTGCCGATGTAACAATGTTTTGAACGATGTATGCTGGTTTGTCGATTATATCGATTTTCAGACCCTTTAAGAGTGAAACCAGATACTCCAGTCCGCGAGTCAGGTTGTCGATACTCTTTGCACCGGTCAGGACGACTTTTCCGGAACCAAAAACAAGTGCGGCGATTTTCGGGTTCTGCATACGCAGGACAACACCCGGAAAACGCTGCTTATTATATTCCGCTCCGGGGATCTGGCTTGCAAGAGCTACCAGATCCAGACTGTCATTCACCTTGGTTGATGCGACAATATTCTCGATCTTTAGTGAGTTTTCGGGCAGGCTTGTCATATTTATAAGATATTACAGGTAAGTATATAAATACTCTTCTAACTTGGAAAAAAAGAGGGGAAAAATTCAGGCTTAGTCGTATTCACGCCAGGTATATTTACACTTCGTGCAGCGGAAAAATCTGACCTCTGATTCATCTGCACTTCTGAGCTGTCTAAGCCACCATTCAGCAATATTATGACCGCAGTTTGGACATTTGATCGCGCAAGTTGGTTTTGTCCCGATATCTGCACCTTCTTCCACGATCAGGATGTCATTTTCCTGCATGTATGCAACTTTTTTCATCTGTTCTTTATTTTCGGCGGTGATCGTTTCTTTATACCCACACTGTGAACAGCATAACTGACCGTCCTTTGATTTCATCAGCTTCCCGCATTCTGGACAGAACATCATAGAATACAATGTTGGATTTCTAAGGATAAATACTATTACAAAAAAAGACCCCATAGACAGGCAAACTCATTTATCCGACTGAACCTAATCAATACGCACTGCTATGTTGGAAATATTGATACTCTGTACATTAATAGTATGTTTACTTGGATTCCTTCTCAGTTTAATTCCTGGAAAGTATGGAAAATATTTCGCAATGATCGGTTGGATAGCGCTGGAAGTGAGTCTCCTTATGATGCTCCCGTGGCTCATCGAAGAAGGAAATGTACTTTATCCTGTGCTTATCATCGCGGCGATCCCCCTCATATATATTACCATAAAACGGCTGCTCAATGAAGATCCGCATATCCTCCGGTTGACCTGGGCCGCAGCAATTGCAGGGATCATATATGCTCCGTTTGCTATTATCCAACCGCTTGGCAACTGGCTCATTACCTTTGTCGTTTCCTGCATCCAGTTTGTTTTTGATTTCATTGGCTACACATACAATATGTATTCCTGGGATACTTTTGAGTCCATGTGGCTGATCCCGGGGTATCCCGTAGGATATATGGATGAAATCATTCTCGGTTGTACCGGCATCACTGCCATAGCGATTTTACTTGGTGTGATCGCTCTGACAAAGACCTCATGGAAACAGAAGATCGGTCTCACTCTTCTGGTCACCATCCCTATATTTATCGTCAACATCTTCAGAAACGTGTTTGTTATCATGGCATACTTTGGTCAGTGGTTCCCCTGGTTCGAAGATATAATCACCCACCCGACGATTCCCGGATATGCAAGTTACTTCTGGTCACATAATGTCATTTGCGAAGGGGCGGCTCTTGTTCTGGTTCTGGTCATTGCATATTTCCTTTTCAAATTTACCCCGGGACTCATCGGTAATATCAGGGAGATAATCCTCGTTTACTACGGAGACCTCCGGGTGATGTTCGGTAAAAAACCAAGAGCATAACAATGACCTGCCCATTCTGTGAACCGCACGCGGAATTATTCGGGAACGCTCTTGCTTACGTAAAAGCAGATGAATTCCCGGTTTCACCTGGGCACGTCCTTATTATCCCGCGCAGACATGTCTCGTCGTGGTTCGATCTTACTAAAGAAGAACATGCGGCGGCAGTAGATCTCCTCATTACGACAAAAAAATATCTTGACTTGGAATACCATCCGGATGGATACAACATCGGAGTAAACTGCGGCGAAGCTGCGGGTCAGTCCATAATGCATGCCCACCTTCATGTTATCCCGAGATATGCAGGGGATGTTTCCAATCCTCGGGGCGGAATTAGGGCAGTAATCCGTGCAAAACAGGATTATCCCCGTATAAAATGACTCGTTTTATATAGGATGAACGGGCTTAAATATAATTTATATGTACAAATCCATCGACGAAATCAATGAACGTATTCGTGATGGAAGTGTCCGGGTGGTCAGTGCGGAAGAAATGCCCGATATCGTCGATGAACTCGGCGTGGACGGGGCACTTCGCGAAGTAGATGTAGTAACCACCGGTACTTTCGGTGCGATGTGTTCCTCAGGAGCATTTCTCAACTTCGGTCATCCGGAAATCCCAATAAGAATGGAAAGAATGTGGCTCAATAATGTTGAGGCCTACGCAGGTCTCGCCGCAGTTGATTGTTATATCGGAGCAACTCAGGAATCCAATATCCGGCACGCAGAGTATGGCGGTGCCCACGTCATAGAAGACCTGATCTCCGGCAAATCCGTTGAACTTCATGCAAGAGCAAAGGGAACAGACTGTTATCCGAGAACTTCTATCACCAACGAGTTCACTCTGGAAGAACTGAACCAGGCGATAATGGTCAACCCGAGAAACTCGTATCAGTCCTATAACGCAGCGATCAATATGGGTGACCATGCGGTCAAAACCTATATGGGATGCCTCCTTGCAGGTCACCGAAACATTACCTACTCGGGAGCCGGATGTCTGTCACCACTTTCAAATGACCCGACCTTCTCTGTTATCGGTTCAGGTACACCGATTTTCCTTGGCGGCGCCAACGGGGTCGTTGTTGGAGAAGGGACACAGTCTTCCCCGGGAAATGGATTTGGGACCCTCATGACTTCCGGAAATCTGAAAGACATGTCGAGCGATTACATCAGGGCTGCGACAATGACCGGATACGGCGTCACCATGTATGTTGGTGTCGGCGTTCCGATCCCCCTGCTGAATGAAGAGATCGTGAAACATACGGCAGTTCGTGATGAAGATCTGAAGACAGAGATCGTCGATTACGGGACACCGTTCCGTGACAGACCGGTGATCAAAGAGGTCACCTATGCCGAACTCAAGAGCGGATCTATTGAAATTGACGGTGAAGAGATCCGTTGCTCTCCGCTTTCAAGTTATAAGAAAGCACGCGAAATCGCAGGTGAACTGAAAGTAAGGATCGAAAAAGGGTCCTTTACGATGGCACTTGCAAGCCGTCCGATCGATGCTTTGAAGATCAACAAGCCTATGGCAGAAAAAGGAAACGTCCGTCATGTGAACGAGATGATGGTGCTGGAGTTCGTGACCATCACCGGAAACGAGAGCGTCAAGCAGGCTGCAAAACGTCTCTTAAAGGGTGAAACGAACCATCTGCCGGTCATCGATGCAGATAACCGGTTGATCGGTATCGTTACAACCTACGATGTTTCCAGGGCATTCGCGAAAGACGAACAGGATATGACTGTTTCAGAAATCATGACGAGAGATGTTATCACTATCGGTCCGGATGCCCCGGTCGATTTCGCCGCAAGAAAACTCCAGCAGTATAACATCGGTGCTCTTGTAGTGATCGATTACGACAGGCATATCCTCGGTCTTCTGAACTCATACGACCTGGGTGACCTTGTCAGCGGGAGGGGATCACCATGAAATTGATGGTGGAATTTGATGCGACAGGTGTCCAGTATCCGAATATCGCTGCCGCCATTCTTAAATCAGGGGTGATGATCAATGTCGAGCGGGCACAGATCGACGGAGACGAGGGATGGACCCTTCTTGATGTTGCCGATAATGATGCGGATGCATTCATCGCCGCCTTATCAAGAAAAGGTGTGTCCATCCGTATCCAGAAGGATGCAGTTACCCATAACCGTACAGAGTGCGTGGACTGCGGACTCTGTATCGGGCTATGTCAGAAGAAAGTATTCTCATTCGATGAAAACTGGCAGCTTGTTATCGACTCTGAACGCTGTGTTCTCTGCGGCAGATGTGCGATGTACTGCCCGCATCGTGCGCTTAGTATTCAAAAGTAATGATCCGGGAACATTTCGCCTATCGCGAAACGATTACAACGATCCTCGCCGACGATGCTTCGTATATCGAAGCCGCAAAAGAGGGGATGATCACAGCACGAACGGATATTGAGGATTATCTTTCAGCCAACCCTTTTTTTCAAATAAGTTATAATCCCGTGAATGCCTCGGGTGATGCACCGGAAATAGTAAAACAGATGGCAGAAGGTGCTCGTGAAGCAAATGTTGGTCCGATGGCAGCTGTCGCAGCTTCGATTGGCTGGGCGGGTATCCTTTCAATGAAAAAGGCAGGGGCACCCTTTGGTCTTATTGATAATGGAGGAGACATTGTGCTGTTCTCTGACAGAATACTGCGGGTCGGCATCTATGCGGGATCTGCGCCTTCTTCAGGAAAATATGCATTTATTGTTCCGCCAAACCATGAGATACTGGGTATCTGTACATCGTCTGCGACCGTAGGTCCCTCAGTGTCATTTGGAATAGCGGATTCAGTGACATGTTTTTCAAAAGATCCCTCTAAGGCCGATGCCTGGGCAACCAGTCTTTGTAATGTTCTCACGCCGGAAAATTTTGATGAGGTAATGTCCCGCATGGCGGGTTCCTCTGTCACAGGAGTATATGCAGTAATCGGCGGGTGGATCGGAAAATGGGGGGCTTTGCCTGAGATCGTTTTGGCAGATGTTAATTTTGATTTAATTACAAAGGGTCAATAGCAGTTTTCTCTTGCATATTTGACCGCTTCATGGTAAGCTCCTGGACCGGAAAAAGCCATGAGGAATTTTTCCCCGTTCCAGACTCCAATGAAGAATTGTTCTGATTTCGTGTCAAATCCGAATATGATCTCGGCAAGTTCTACCGTGGCAAGTTTTATTCCATGCAGGATCTGCGATGAAGGTTTGAGTAAAAGCAGTTCATAGATATCCGGTTCCGGCTCCTCATCAAATGCATAAAGATAGGTCTGCAGCGCGTTCGTGAGGTCGGATGTGCAGAGACGGAGTGCCTGTTCTGTTGGGAGTCCCCGAAGAAGTGAAGCGAGTTTTAGATCGTTATCTTCCGATGCCTCGTAAAGTTCATCTGCAAGAACTTCAAGTCTAAAATCAGGGGGCTGTACCATAAGTTATACTTCAATTGGTTGCAGGAATCAATAAAGTATAATGTCTCTCTTCACCTAATTATCAGGGCATGAGAAATGAGGACGTGGACTGGACTTTATTTCACCTGATACCGGAGAACGAAATCCCGACGATTTCCGAACTCATAGATAAATCGGGTTTTTCAAGAGATGAAGTCGTTTCCTCCCTTGCAAGACTGGAAAAAGACTGCCTCATCCAGGTGATCGGGGAAAACGTCCATGCCCTCTCTATTAATGATATATTCATGATGAATGAAGTCAACAACGATGCTCAATCTGATATATACATCGAAAACGGCATTATCAAGGTAAGAAAATGAATCTTAAACCAGTATCCTATGTCCTCAGAATAGGTCACCGCCCCGAACGGGATCAGCGGGTCACCACCCATGTCGGACTAAGTTCCCGCGCACTTGGAGCAAGCGGCATGTATCTTGCTGCAGACGATGCAAAAGTTGCTGACAGCATCACTGATGTTGCCAACAGATTCGGCGGAACGTACTTCTGCGAAAATAATGTAAAGTGGAAATCCTGCATCAACCAGTTTAAAAAGAGCGGCGGAAAAGTTGT
>CAYSRP010000002.1:0-26009 GCA_964433475.1 uncultured Methanomicrobiales archaeon | reverse complement strand
ATGTAAAGTGGAAATCCTGCATCAACCAGTTTAAAAAGAGCGGCGGAAAAGTTGTCCACCTCACGATGTACGGACTCAAACTTCAGGATGTCATCGCCGACATCAGAAAAGAGGAGAAGGTCTTGATCGTTGTCGGTGCAGAAAAAGTCCCGGGAGATATGTATGGATTGGCTGACTATAATGTGGCAGTCGCAAACCAGCCGCATTCAGAGATCTCCGCTCTTGCCCTGTGTCTGGACCATCTTTACGAAGGAAAAGAACTCGATCTCGACTTTCCCAATGCCGAACTCGAAGTTCTCCCGACGAAGGTTGGCAAAACAACCATCAAACACGAGCACGAAACCGAACCAGAATCTACATGAAGAAAGTTCTCGTTGCAGGATACACGACCCGTCACGTTGCTGCATCAGCGGCCCGTGCAGGGTATGAAGTCTATGCAATAGACCATTTCTGTGATCAGGATCTTATCTGGTGCACGAAGGACCACCTTGCGTTCGATGAAATTGACGAATTGCCGTTCGCGATTTCTGACATGCTCGGTGAGTATGACATAGATTATGTGGTGACCACCTCGGGCGCCGAACTGCTTGATGTCAAAAACCGGCTTGGAACTCAGGTTTCCATAGCAGAACGGTTCATGGACAAGGGAAAAACCCAGGAATTTTTCGAGAGGATCGGTGTTCCGGTCCCCCGTCGGCTCGGGTATGGTCAGTATCCGGCAATGATGAAAACCCTTTCAGGTGCCGGAGGATGGAGAAATGCCGTTGTCCATTCAGATGCTGAACGTAAAGAGTGGGAAGAATTTGTTGACCATGTTCCAAGCATGGCTCAGGAGCCAATCATTGGTCAGCCGGCAAGTGTATCCTGTCTTGGGACGGGGCACTCTGCCATCGCCCTTTGTGCAAACGAGCAAATCCTTCGGGGAGGAGATGAATGTGCCTTTGCTTTTTCCGGTTCCCTTACACCCTGCCGGCATCCACTTGCAAACCGCATGATGGACCTCGCAGAAAAAATCGTGGCAGAAAGCGGCTGCGTAGGCTCGGTCGGCGTGGACTTTGTCCTGACCAATGACGAAGCTTATGCAATTGAAATAAATCCCCGGTTTCAGGGAACAGTTGAAACGGTCGAAGCCGCGCTTGGAATCAATCTGTTTTCACTCCACGTTGATGCATGCAAAGGGATCCTCCCGGAAAAACGACCCGAGCCAAAATGTTTTGCCGTGAGAAAGATCCTTGCAGCCCCTGAAGAGCTCACGATAAAAAAAGAGATGGCATCTTTAAAGGACAAAATTACCGACATTCCCCATCCCGGTACATCCTTTGAAAAAGGTGAAGTAGTCTTTTCTGTGACCGGTTTTGGCAGAACACGCGAAGATGCATTTACATCTCTGGATAAGAATATTAAGTCTGCGCTCATACAAATAAAGGAATGACCGTTATAACAGAAGAAGAACTCGGGAATCCGGCAATTCATCAATATTTATTTAAACTTGTCGGAGAAGAGGGGCTCGAATTACTTCGCCGCTGGTCCGATCCGGAATACGCTCGTTGCTGGTTAAATGCAAAAATAGAGAGCGAAGATGTCAAGGAATCTGACAAGGTACGGTTTAAAGCCGAACTCAGTCTTCCCGACGGTGATCTGGTTTGTGTGGAACGAAGCGATGAAGAGATCGCGGAAATCTCTAAAATCAACTTAAATTCCGTTCGTCATACCCTCTATAACTTATATGAACGCCGTCTTGCGGAGTACCGCAGGATCAAGAACAATGAGACCGGCTGGCTTACGTATTTGTGGTTAATGCGTATGGATCATCTGGAAATCGTTCTGCGCGGGGAAATGGAGCGTGTAATGGGAAAGCTTGCCGCCCGTCTGAAATATGATGAAGCGAATGACTTTTATCAGTGCAAAAATTGTGGTATTACAACGACGTTTAATGAGGCAATGAATACCAATTTTGCCTGTTCGCAGTGCGGCAACATGCTTGTGCATTTCGATGATGATCTGCTTATTACTGCACTCAAAAAACGCGTTGAAAAGATGCAGACCGCACTTGAGAATGCCTGAATATTATCAAAACACTCTTTTTCAAGCCGGGTGTGACTCCGGCGTAGCAGCACACTGCAGAAAAGTTGCCGAGGTCGCCGGACGTTTTTCCGGTGAGTCTGTAGATAAGGACCTGGTATATGCCGGGGCTATGCTTCATGATATCGGGAGATCAAAGACCCATTCGATCGAACATGCCGGTGTGGGAGCAGAGATCTGCCGCCGTCTGGAGTTCTCTGGGGAGATCATACAAATCGTCGGACGGCATACGGGTGCCGGGCTTACTGAAGATGAGTCGGTCCTCCTGGGTCTTCCACCGAAATCAGCTGTCCCGGAAACACTTGAAGAGAAGATCGTAGCACATGCAGATAATCTTGTCAAAGGTATCCGTGAGGTTTCGATTTACGAACGTATGATGTCGATTTCAGATTTGCCGCGCCGTTCCAAAAAAAATATCTGGCGTCTTTCGATGGAAGTTGAACTGCTCGCCGAATGATTTTTTTCGAATCAGCGATATATCTATAATAGATTTATCTATGGATCATGCAGAAAAAGCAGTAGCTACGTTTTCACAGGGATTTAACTGTTCTCAGTCGGTGTTTTCGTCATTCGCTGAAGAACTTGGTATCGATGAAAAGACCGCAAAGAAAATCGCCGGAAGCTTCGGCTCAGGGATGCGCTGCGGCGAGGTTTGCGGGGCAGTCACCGGAGCGTTGATGGTTATCGGTCTGAAATGCGGAGCCTGTAGTGCAGAGGATACAAAAGCGAAAGCGGATACGAATACGAAAACGATGGAACTGATCGACGCGTTCAAAGCAGAAAACGGCTCGATCCTCTGCCGGGATCTCCTTGGATACGATGTCCTTAACGAAAATGAACTCGCAATCATCAAGGAGAAATGCCTGTTTAAAACGATCTGCCCGAAGATGGTGGCATCCGCCGCCGGCCTTTTGGAGAAAAAGATGGGCGAATGGGACGTGGACGTGCGAAAGTAATCCTATATTCTAAATCCATCCGCATCAAATACTACTCATCATGTTATGGCAGCCACTTAATGTTGAGTCGTGGGTTTCAATGCGCCGCGGCTCAATATCCGACGTAAAAGAGTCGGTTGAGAACATAATCCGAGACGTCCGTGAAAATGGTGATGCCGCTCTTTTTGCGCTGACAGAAAAATTCGATAAACAGAAACTTTCCTCGCTTAGGATATCCAGAGAGGCAATCGATGAGGCATATGATTCGGTCGACCCTGAACTTGTTCAGGCGTTGATCGAAGCCGAAGCCCGGATCACACAGTTTCACGAACTGCAGAAAGACAAGACCCTCTGGCTCGAGGAGATGGAACCCGGTATCACGCTCGGCGTGAAGACGACGCCCCTTGATCGTGTTGGTATCTATATTCCTGGAGGAAGGGCGGCCTACCCATCCACGGTCCTTATGACCACCGTGGCGGCCCGCGTTGCCGGAGTCCCTGAGATCGTTCTTTGTACACCTCCGCCGGTAAATCCTCTGACCCTTGTTGCCCTCGACATTGCCGGCGTTACCGAGGCATACTCGATCGGGGGTGCCCAGGCAATAGCCGCTATGGCTCTTGGGACCAGGACGATCCGTCCTGTTCTAAAAATCGTCGGACCGGGTAATGTGTTTGTGACCCAGGCAAAGATGATGCTTCGTGAATATGCCGAGATCGATTTCCCTGCGGGACCGAGCGAGATCGGTGTTCTCGCAGACGAAACAGCAAACCCTGCTTTTATCGCTGCAGACATACTTGCACAGGCAGAACACGATCCGAATGCTGCCTGTGTTCTGGTAACATCATCGAAGAAAATTGCAGAATTGGTTGGGCACGAGATCGAACGCCAGATAGCAGATGCTCCCCGCAAGGAAATTATGGAAAAGGCACTTGCCCACTCCGGCTATGTGATTGCAGAAAATATCGATACGGCAATTACGTTAATGAATGAAATAGCTCCGGAACACCTTTCGATCCAGACAGCCGATCCGCTCACGACCCTTTCAAAGATCAAACATGCGGGATCGATATTCATCGGTCCGTATACCCCGGTCGCCTGCGGAGATTATGCCTCGGGAACGAACCACGTTCTCCCGACAGCGGGGTATGCAAAGACATACTCGGCACTGGACGTCCACCATTTCATGAAACGCTCACAGGTCCAGATCGTTACGAAAGAGGGTCTGGATACTATCGGAGACATTGTTGAGACTTTGGCAACTGCCGAGGGTCTTGCGGCACACGCTGAGTCAGTGAAGATCCGGCGTGAATAAAAATACATCCCGCATCTTACTTTTTTATTATCGATCACATAAGGAATTAAAAAAGAATTATTTTTGAAAAATCAGAGTTTTTGTCCGCATTCCGGACAAAACTTTGTGCCTGCCGGAACATCAGCCCCGCACTGCGGGCACTTTGTAGAAACACTGACTTTTGTTCCGCATTCAGGGCAGAACTTTGCCCCGGGCATCAGAACCGCTCCGCAGTTTACGCAGGTGGACACACCGTTCGAGCCCATCTTTTCTCCGCACTGCGGGCAGAACTTTGTACCGACCGGAACATCAGCACCGCACTTACCGCATTTTGCGGCAGGAACAGATTGTTCTTGGGCTGCGGGCTGCTGAGCTGCCTTTGGCGCACCAAAAGGTGCGGGCTGCGCTCCATTATTGGCCATGCCCTGTGCCATCATATTACCCATGCCCATCCCGGCACCCATCCCGGCTCCCATCATCGCAAATCCGGCTCCTTCTCCACCCTGAGCCGCTCCCTGTCCGATACCTTCAATGGCCTTACCGGACTGATACTGTATGTAGTTCACGCCAAGAGCGGACATTGCCCCGCGCTTGTTGATTGCCTCCTGAACTTCTTCGGGCATGTTGATGTTCAGACCAGCGAACTTCATGATCTTCAGACCATAAACCTCTGTTTCTGTAGTCAGTTTGCCAAGGCAGAGCTGTTCGATCTCCTGGAGATATGCAGGCATATCCAGAACACCCATCTGTTTCTTTGTCTTCAGTTCACCAAGCGTATCATTCAGGATCATAACGATCTGGGCTTTCAGCCAGTCGACGATCTCTTCGGACTTGGTCATACCCTTTGTTCCGACAAACTGTGTGATCAGAAGAAGCGGGTCGACGACTTTGTAGGAAAACTGACCGAAGATCCTCAACTGGACAACGCCGAAATCTACATCACGGAACGCGAGAGGCTGCGAGGTACCGAATTTATCCCGGAATTCACGTTTCTGTGCCCAGTAGAACTCTCCGATCTGAACGTTCCCGACAACTGTTCCGAGAATGTTTTTCAGAATGGGGATATTTTCGGTTGTCAGGGCGTAACGGTCCGGACGGTCGAAAACGGCAAGTGCTTTTCCATCACGGAAAAAGATACCATACTCGTCTTCACGGACAAGCACATTATCGTTCCACATGACGTTTCGGGGCAGACGCCACATGACGTTTTCACCCTTCTGGTCGTCGACCCAGTAGAATCCTTTTCTTGAATCTGCGCCTTCGATATCGGAACCTGAACCGATCTTCTCATTGGTTTTTGAAAAAAATCCTAATCCCATTAAAATGCACCTATCCCTGCGATATCCACACTGCGTTTGTCAAACATAACCATGAACTCCGTAAATCCTGATTTTATGTCCAGAAGATTTTTCGCTACACTGTCATAGTTGCCTGCCTCAGCGTAGCCGAGGGCCATCTTCGCGATCTCGCCGATTTTTGCGATGCCGTCGATCAAGGCAAGGTCATACTCGTACATCGTGTTCAGTTCTGTTTTATTGATACGGGTCGCCGGGGAAATACCCGAGTATCCCTGCTCTGCATGGCGGATTTTTGCCTCAGTCGTTTTTGCCTGCGAGATGACCTTTGCCATATCGTTCATCAGGTCAAGTTCGAGGGCTCTTCCGGCTGACTCGCGTATTTGTTCCAGAGGCAGCAGGACATTATTTTTCACTTCATCCGCAAGTTGCTGACGAAGGAGTGCGTCTCCAAGACGAACATCCTCTTTCTGGCGGTATCCCCGAAATCCCGGGACACACAGCTGAATTTTTTTGATCAGACCGCGGTCGTCTTCTACTTTATCTCGTAAATCTGTTGTCATAGTTCACCTTATTTTTTCATTATGATCGATATAATGGCACCTACTGCCAGAATGATCAGCGCAACCCCAATCAGCACCGGGGCAGTGATAACCGGGAACATGCCGACCAGCAATCCTTGTACAAGAAGAAGAACTCCCGAAAGTACAAGTAAGAGGGAGAAAACCGGGGATGCGGGTTTGCCCATGAATGTTAGAAGGCAAAACGATATCACACCGATGCCGGCAAGGAAAAGGCCGACACCTTCCCAAAATCCGACAGCCGATACAAGAAGGGTCACCAGAATGGAAACACCGAGCATTAATATGACCGATGCCCAAATCAGATGCATGCGTTTATCTTCAATATTACTCATTGGATACACCTAATTGATATTTGTCTTGATTTTTGTATGCAGGAAGATAAAGCACTTTTGTACTATTGATCCGGAAGTCGTAGTCAAGCTGCTGGAGAGTTCCCGGGATCTCCGTTTCATATCTCAGGAACAGGAACTCCGCATTTTCTCCGGCAATGGCTTTTTCCATCGTCATAGCAGCACGTTTCCCGCCTTTGAACCCGGAAATCGCATTTAGCTGCGGCTGGTCAAGGGTCAGATCCATGTTCCATTTACGGGCGAATTCCTCTGGTATTGCGGCGGCACAGACATAAAAGTCACGGGTTCCCCGCATCTGTCGTTTATCCTTGATAAACCGTGAGATTTTTCCGCCGGAAATGTTCTCTTTCTTTACGTTTAGATCTGCATTCACGATCCAGAACGGGATGTAAATTAAAGTCCCCTGAAGTTCTTTTGTTGGAGCGGTGATGGTATAGTTCACATCATCGACATTTCCATTTTCATAGAAACTCATCCTCCCGCAGTGATCACAGGAAAGCATGATGTCGCGTTCTTTTGATTTAAGCGGAGCACCGCAGCCGGGACATTTTAGTTCTTTTAACAGCATCTTTAGTCACCTCAGTTGAAATGGTCATATGTTTCATTGTAAATGGTCTGTACTTTTGCGATGGTCCGGCCATTTTTGAGACCTTTCCCTTCAAGATCGCCTTCAAGGATTTCGTCGCCGTATCTAAATCTCTTGTAGAAGTATCCGAGAAGAAATACTGCAATGATAATCCCGACAATGAGAGCGCCGATACCACCTTCTTCTTCGATCGTGACTGCGGCGCCAAGACCGATCCCGACGGCTCCTCCGGCAAGTGCCCCTCCAATCCCGGCAGCCGTACTCTGACTTCCGGCATTACCCGGAGCACGTCCTGAAACGACCCTTGCTGTGATCCCGTCAACGGTTGCAAAGTAGTCGCGTTCCAAATATTGGTATCTGACGACCCAGAACGGGTAGTAGACAAGTGTGAAGGCTTTCGGGAAGAAAAATGCCTTCGAGAAGTAGACCTTATCCAGTTTTACACTTCCATCAAGGATCGCTGATTCCTGAATGGAATTTCCTCCGGTCACGTATGCCTCGTCACGCGATTTGGTTACGCCGAATGTAACGATATTCTGGTCTTCAATTGGAATCGCCTCTGCACGTTCCGGAATGACAATACTTTTTATACCAAGGTCTCCGGGTTCGCAGGCAATTTCCGAGTAGACATATTTCCGGTTGATGAGTGCTTCATGCGGAATTTCAACGGTTTCATTGTCTTTCCCGCGTCTCTGAATCTCGATCCCGCAGACACAGGCTTTTCCTCTGGCAATCAAACGCCAAAATGGGAGATACAGGGGATATGCCTCGGTTATGACAGCGGTCGTCGGAAGGTCTTTTGCTTTCGGACCGTTTGAATACCAGGCTTTCACTTTTTCGAGTGCCTTATTTTTATCGACGGTCAGTTTATACATGACCTTATTGATGCCCTCGTCGCTCATCAATGCGAATACTGAATCGCAGAATTTACAAATGACAAGGTCTTCTCCCTCTTCACACTGGACCTGACCGCCGCACGACGGGCATGTCATGGTTACGAGGATCTTTTGTGTTTCACTCATTGCTTTGCCTCCGCTGCAGCGGGTTTTTCACGCGAGACAACTTTTCCTGCAAGAAGTTTTCCTGCGAAGAATCCAGCAAGAATGAGAATGAAAAAAATCGGGTTTACCAACATTCCCAGAACGCCTCCGAGTAGTCCGAGTGCCAAAGCTAATCCCATAACTGCGATGTAGGCGACTGAACTTCTCGTCGGTGATGAGGTTACGTGGACTGCTCCGGAAGATCCGTCAATGACTGCATTATAGGATTTATCCGCGTAATCGTAGGCGACCTCATAGATAGGGAAATAGACAAGCGACTGGTCGATAGCTTCACCGGGAAGTTCCGGAAGATAGGAATCGATGGTGATATCCGGTTGGATCGTCTCCGCATTTCCGGGTGATGTTTTATCATCATAGACCTCCACATTTCCTGGAGGAATGACCAAATTTTGCATTCCCGGGAGAAGAGTCCCCTTTGCGGGTTTAACAAGTACAGTCTCCCTGCCGGCAACTGTCCGGCGGAACCTGAACACCGGGAAGAACTCCTTGGTGATTTTGGTGATCTTTGCTGTTGCTTCGAGATCTTTAGCCTGGGCGGGACCGGCAGTCCAGCGTTTGAAAATTCCTTTTGCTGCATTCTCATTGATTGAGAAAGGAAGCAGATAGAAAAACAAAGCAGAACTACGATCTATGTAAGTGACCGTCCCACAGAATGCACAGGTTGTCATCTGTGTTCCCGGTTTGACTTGAAGTACCGCGCCACACTTTGGACACTTAAAATCGGGCATATAATTATTCTTGATGTAGTGGCTAATAAGAGTATCTTACTGAGATAAATTATAACTCAGTTAGCCGAAGGAGACATGAGGCTTTTTTCTCGGAAGCGCCAAGCTTTTCAAAACATTCTGCAAGTTTTTCAAGCGTTGCTTTGTCATCAGGGATCAGGATCAATGTTCTCTCGAACGCAGATGCTGCATCACCATATTTTTCCAGACTGAAAAGGGCAGATCCTCTGCCTTTCCATGCATCCGCATCGTTTGGCATGAGTTCGGTCAGCCTGAGGTAAGCCTCTGCAGCTTTCTCATATCGTTCATCTGCAAGAAGGTTGTCTGCAGTTGTCTTCCAGAAGACAGGGTTGTTAGTCGGATGAAATGTCATAATAATAGAATCAAAATAAACGAGTTACTGAATGCTGATATCGGGATTCGAACCCGGGTCGCCGGCGTGAAAGGCCGGCATGATTGGCCACTACACTATATCAGCAAAACTGCCTATAAGGGTCAACTTCTGATTATAAAAAGATTATGATTGATCCCCTTTATGGAATCAGTATGCGTCACCCTTGTTTTGGGTCTCCTGCTGGTAGGCTGCGAGAAGCTTTTTGTAGACGGCTCCGGGCTTTCCGGTTCCGATTTCTCTGCCGTCGACCTTTGTGATTGCGCAGATCTCTGCCGCGGTTCCGGTGACCATCACTTCATCTGCGGTGTAGAGGTCGAAGAGACCAAGTTCACAGACTTCAGCCTTGATACCTAACTTTTCACAGAGTTCAAGAAGGACGTGGCGGGTAATTCCTTTGAGGTTGTTGATGGTCGGCGGAGTGTATAAAACTCCGTTCTTAACGAGATAGATATTGTCTCCCGAGCCTTCAGCAAGTTTACCCGTACGGTCAAGGAAAATTGCTTCGTCTCCACCTTTGTAGTTGGCCTCGATTTTTCCGAGAATATTATTCAGGTAGTTGAGGGATTTGATATTTGGCGGGAGAGTGTCTGGAGGGTTTCTTCTAACACAAACGGTCACTGCGGTCAGACCGGTCTCGTAAAGATCACCATACATGGCTCCCCATGGAGATGCTGCACATATGATCGAGGGAGCTTCACAGCTGCGTGGGTCAAGTCCCATCGATCCGATTCCTCTGGTGATGATTGGTCGGATGTATGCATCTTTAAGATCATTTTTACGGAGTGTTTCTTTGATGATTGTGCACATTTCGTCTTTGGTGATCCCGGGGTTAAGATCGATCGCTTTTGCAGAATCGAAGAGCCGGTCCACGTGTTCCTGAAGACGAAAAACACGTTTGTTATACGCTCTGATTCCTTCGAAGACACCATCTCCGTAGAGGAAACCATGGTCGAAGATCGACACAGTTGCCTGTTCCTCAGGCACGAATTTTCCATTCACATAAACTAACATGTTCTATATATTTGATGTGATATAATATAGGATTTTAGGTTTCATTCAGAAGTTGTATGAAAAAATGCTGTATCAGAGCGCGTCTCGCCAATTACTTATACCAAAAAATCCCACCAAAATGGTATGTCAGTACAAAATGGCGATACAATACGTGTTCACTACAGTGGAAGATTAACCGACGGCTCACTTTTTGACTCATCAGAGGGGCGTGACCCGCTGGAATTTACTGCCGGATCCGGGATGGTCGTTCCCGGTTTTGATGCAGCAGTAATGGGAATGGAAATCGGCGAAACAAAAACCGTTACTCTCCTTCCATCAGAAGCATATGGTGAAAAAAACGATGATATGACTGTGGAGATTCCGCGTGTAGAGTTTGGTGCAGATTTCACCGCAAATCCCGGCGAGCAGCTTTTGATCCAGCTTGGCGACGGAAACCAGATCCCGGTAACCATTATTCAAATCAATGAAGAGACGGTCACTCTGGATGCAAATCACCAGCTTGCAGGAAAGACCCTCGTGTTCACGATTACCCTGGTCGAGATCCTGGAAAAATAAAACGCGTAAATACTCATACTCACAACATTAACATCTAACGAACAAAAATGTTGAAAATAACGATACGTTCATTTGCAAAGTTCCGGGAACTTTTTGGTGAGATAAATTCCATCACTGTCGGGGAAGGGACCTCTATTCTTGGAGCTCTTTTGGCTTTTGCAAAGATCCGGAGCAATGGGATGGAGGAGCTTTTTAGCGGAGCCAAGCTCAACCCCCATATTATTCTGATGTACAATAAAGAACGAATCGACTCTAACGATGCAAAAACCATCACTCTCAAAGATGGCGATGAGATCGTTCTCTATCCGCCGGTATCCGGTGGATAAGGCGATTTGAACACCAATTTGATAGATCACACTTTTTTTAGGTTAAAGATGCTTACCTCATCACAACCGGATTTTTCAGATCCAGAAGAACGTCCTGCGGCTGATTTTTCAGGCTCACCGCACCTATTGCCCCGATGATGCCTTTTTTTCCATAAACCTGCACCCCAAATCGTTTTGCTGTTTCCAGAACTTCTTCCATGGACACCCGTCTCTCACGGATTTTTTTCCCGAGCATGAGCAAATCAGAAGGAACATTGATACCGGTCAGAATTGCAATGCCCCACTCTTCAGAAACACTTTCCTCCTCTAAAAAGCGGCAGATTTTTGCAGGAAGCGAAGCAGCCTCTTCGGGTTCAACCGCCAGTTCAATAAAACTACATGAGTTTCCGGCAGTTTTTTCCGTGATATCCTGACACAGCACAGCAACCTGATGTCTGATACCGATGACCTCCCCCGAATCCGTCAGATATTTCATCAATGCCTGTGACAGGGCAAATGTCGCACCGCCGCATCCTTTTTTGTCCGTGTCATCCACACCGATCGTCATGGAAATGAGTGCCGGCGTCCGGACGTCTCCGGTTATAACACCATCAGCTGAATTGATTTTTACCCCTTTTACTCCTTTTGCGTGACCCATCATCGCAGATAGCGAGTAGGCAGGTCCGCCGGGAATTGAACGAATCGTCTGGACAACATCAGCCCCGTCTTTTTTTACAGAAAGGAGACCTACTGCTGCAACGTCCAGATGAAGATCGCCTGATACCCCTATTTTTGCCCGTTCACGAAGTATCACCCCGTCACGGGTGATGGAAAGTGCCGCCCCTCCCGCTTTTCTGTGATGAAATTCACAAAAACCGGCACATCCGCTCGAAAGACATTCATGAAAAATTTCCACATCGGAGCCATCCAATGTAGTAAAAATCCGTTTGCAGGTTGTCTGCGGGAGGGCACTTCTGGTTGCGTAACGTGCCGGATTTCTGCCATGCGATTCTTCTTTGACGAAAATACACTTTTCTTTGATGAGCCGGTTTACCCAGTCCTGAGCAGTTGAACGCGGGACATCCATGGAAGATGCCAAGTCGGTAGTTGTGAAGTGACCCTCTTCAAAAGTCATTTGCCGCATTGATGCAATAAATGACCCGCGGCGCGCAAGTACTCCGGAGTTTTTTCCTTTCTCATCCATATTTTTCTTCAATGAATAAAAGATCTGCCAAGATGGCACTTGCAGTTTCAATGGAACCGGCGCCGCGGCCAATAAACGTGATAGGTCCGGCATATTCTGTTTCGACCGTAATGGCGTTCAGCGTTCCAGAGACAACAAGCGGATTATCTTGCGAAAGAAGGCGGGGGGATACTTCCAGAATGTTTTTCTCCGGATTGAGGGTGGCGATCAAACGGATGGAACGTCCGTTCTCGTCCGCCATTTTCAAGGCATCAACGGTCAATTCGGAAATACCGGTACATTTAACGTCTGCAAGTTTAACATTCATCCCAAGCAGGGTGTTTGCGATAATTACGAGTTTGATCGCAGCGTCCGTTCCATTGACGTCAGATGTTGGATTTGCCTCTGCGTAACCAAGATCCCTTGCTTCGGAGAGGGCCTGTTCGTAGGTGAGGTCTTCCTCCTTCATTCTGGTGAGAATGTAGTTACAGGTCCCATTAAGAACACCATACAGTGCCTTGATTTTATTGCCGGCAAGACCATATTGAATTCCCCGAATAATCGGGACTGACCCGGCAACGGTACCTTCATACAGGAACCCAACTTTATTTTCTGCGGCAATGCGTAGAAGTTCATTGGATGCCAGTGCCACCGGACCTTTATTCGAGGTGACAACATGTTTGCTTCTTTGAAGTGCTGTTTTTATAGTGGAAAGTGCAGGCTCGCCGGTTACTACGTTTGTTGGCGTGACCTCGATCAATATATCATAATCTGCTTCGCATGCAATCCGGGAAGATGGCCATGCAGGGTCGCCGCAGAGTCCGGTTTTCTTTTTCATTGCAAGAGCAGCTTCCAGGTCGATTCCTGCCGGATCAAGGATCCCACTTTTTGAATCAGCTGCAGCGACGATGATAAAGCGCGAGTCACCTTTCAGCACCTTCCCCACACCGCGTCCCACTGATCCAAGACCGATAAGGGCAATCTTCCAAGGTTTCACAGGTCACCTCCGATCTCATCAATGATGAGAAGATGTTTCTCAAGAGCAATTTCCTTTAGCAGGGAAATAGCATTGATCATCTCTGCTTCCCCTCCTGCTTTAATCGTGAGTTTTGCTGTTGAACGTTCGGCAACCCCGGGCATAATCAGCTGAAGTTCAGTGACTTCCGCAACGTTTTTCTTATCTATTCTATTTACCGTATCCGTAAGGTCCGTATGCAGGATGTGGCCTATCAGAATGAACGTTTTTGTACAGGTGAGATATTCAGTTCCAATTCGGACAACTGCTACCTCGTTTTTACGGAGTGCATCTATGAGTTCGGGCAGGCGGGATTCCGGGAGAGATATGACGATATTAACAATCAAATTCCCGGTTTTGGATTTTGTATCACGTTGATGAGAGATAGTAATTACATTGGCTCCGATTCTTGATATCGGCTCAATTGCGGCAAGGAGCTGACCTGGTTTATCTTTGAGCTCAAGTCGTAGTGAGGTTCTGACATTTTTCTGCACACATATCCCTCTGGTTATTAGTAATTCTTCTTTTTGAAATGGATAAGGATTATCATAGATTACATGATTTATTAACGTACCATTGCATTGACCCTCATTGGCACGCAGAATCCGCATACTTCATCCTTATTTATACTTCCTCAAATATAAGATAAAAAAGGTATTTTTTTATCAGAAGTAAATGAAAAGTTCATGCAACCTATTCCCGCATACGTTTGATTGAACATATACACTTAAGAGAAGAACTTTTAGCCTGTAAGAGACCCATATATTAACAGTATCAATAATGAAGCTCGTTATAAATGAACTCCGGTGTAAGGGATGTAATATGTGCACGAAAGTCTGCCCTTATGGTATTTTTCAGGAAGGAGTTAGACCTGGGGGCCGCGGCTACATAATCCCTGTTCTAAACCACCCTGAGAGGTGTACCAACTGCCGGTTACAGAAATTCTATGGTCGTCAGCTCTGCGGCATGTGCCAGATTATATGTCCGGACCAGGCAATATCATGGATTGATGAAAAACCCTACGAGTCTCATAAAGTGGTGATTGAATATTGACGGATAAAACTGATTTTCTGAATGGCAATGTTGCCTGTGCAGAAGGAGCGATAGCAGCCGGATGCAGATTCTTTGCAGGATACCCCATCACACCCTCTACAGAAATTGCCGAGCGAATGGCAGCACGTATGCCAAAAATCGACGGGATCTTCATTCAGATGGAGGATGAACTTGCCAGTGCCGCTGCAATAATTGGAGCATCGTGGGCAGGTGCCCGGACTATGACCGCGACCTCGGGTCCGGGTTTTTCTCTGATGATGGAAAATATTGGATATGCCGCCATCACGGAAACACCGATTGTCATTGTCAATGTCCAGCGCGGTGGTCCGTCTACAGGTCAGCCGACCAAGGCTGCGCAAGGAGATATGCTCCAGTGCAGATACGGGTCGCACGGAGATTACAGTATTATTGCCCTTGCCCCCTCGTCTGTTCAGGAGATGTTTGACCTGACGGTCAAAGCATTCAACCTTGCAGACAGATTCAGAACTCCTGTTTTTTTGATGGCTGATGAAACGATCGGACACATGAGGGAAAAAATTACTCTGCACAGCAATGTGGAAATCATCCCCCGCAGAGAACTAAAGGAGGGAGAACTACCTTGTGCCCCGGATGAAAATGGTGTTCCGGGTTTCGGGACTTTCGGTATGGGACATAATGTCCATATCACCGGACTCACGCATAACGAAAAGGGATACCCATCAACCGACTCTGCGGAAGTTCATGAGCAGATGGTCCGCCGTCAGGTTAGAAAGATCGAGGATTTCAAAAATGAGATCACTGATGTTGACATAATCAATCCTGATGCAGAAATCGTCTTCATCTCTTACGGTGCCCCAACCAGAACCGTTCGTCAGCTCATGGTCGACATTCCAAATACCTACGGTCATCTGAATCTGAGAATTGTCTGGCCTTTCCCGGATGAAACGCTGCTTGCATTCAAAAATGCAAAAGCATTCATCGTTCCGGAGATGAATCTAGGACAGATCGCAAAAGAGGTCCGTCAGTACACCAATGTTCCCATTGTTACCGTGGCAAAACTCGGCGGTGCTTTGCACACTACAACTGAATTGCTGAAAGCTGTTGAGGTTGCAAAGACGGCTACAAAACCTATGACGGAGGTTCGGTTATGAATCTTGAGGACTGGTACAGGCAGGACCGGTTACCCCACATATACTGTGCGGGTTGTGGTAACGGCACTGTTCTCAACTGTACGCTTCGTGCCGTTGAGGAACTCGGCTTTAAGCAGGAAGAGACCACATTCGTTTCCGGTATCGGCTGTTCCTCCCGTGCATCAGGATACACGTCTTCTGATTCGCTTCACACGACCCATGGACGTGCCCTCGCTTTTGCGACTGGCGTGAAACTCGTTAAACCCCGTCAGCATATTATTGTGTTCACAGGAGACGGTGACTGTTCTGCGATCGGGGGTAATCACTTCATCCATGCCTGCAGGAGAAATATTGACCTTACCGTGGTTTGTATCAACAACAATATCTATGGAATGACCGGAGGTCAGGGAAGTCCCTGCACGCCCTATGGGGCAATTACCACAACAACGCCTTACGGAATGTATGAACAGCCGTTCGATCTCTGCAAAGTAGCTGAAGCGGCAGGCGCGAATTACGTTGCCCGCTGGACGTCATTTCACGTAAAAGAGCTTACAGAGGCAATTCGTGCGGGACTAGAGGTCCCCGGACTTTCGTTCATTGAGGTAATGACCCAGTGTCCGACGTCGTTTGGCAGCAAAAACAAACTGCGTCTCCCAACACAGATGATAGACATGTTTAAACAAAACTCCGTTCTGAAAATCAAAGCAGATCGTGACGCTGCGGCAGGAAAGCCGCTTGCACCCGGGAAATTCGTTGTCGGTGAATTTGTCCGCAGGCATAATCCGCCGCTTGGCGTGGAGGAATCTAAATGAAAACTGAAATAAGATTCTCCGGTCTTGGCGGTCAGGGTATCATCACAGCAGCAGTGATCCTTGGAAGAGCTGCAGCCCTCTATTCAGAGAAACATGTTGTGCAGACCCAGAGTTACGGTCCCGAGGCACGGGGCGGAGCATCCGCATCGGCAGTTATTGTCTCGGATGACCCGGTCTATTATCCAAATGTTACGGATCCCGGTGTATATGTCATCATGTCCCAGGAAGCATACAATAAATATGGTAATAATGCATCGAAAGGTGCACTCATGCTCATTGATCCGGGGTATGTCACCAGCCGTCCGGAATGTAAATATTATGAGATCCCCGCGACCGCTGAAGCAAAAGCCCAACTTGGAAAAACGGTCTTTGCGAACGTGATAATGCTCGGCGCTCTCCTCGAAGCAACCGGCATCGTGACTTACGATGCACTTGAACATGCGGTTTTGGATAGCGTTCCAAAAGGTACAGAAGAGAATAACAAACGGGCTCTCGCAATAGGACAGGAACTCGTCAGGAGTCAGTTATGAAATTCCGCGAATATGAAGCAAAACAAGTCTTCCGGGACGCAGGGATCCCGGTTCCGAATAGTGTTTTAATCACATCCCCAAATGAGGCAGCAAACGCTCTTGCAAAAGTTGCAGAAAAGGTAGTTCTCAAAGCTCAGGTCGATGTCGGCGGCAGAGGAAAAGCCGGCGGCATTCTGCCGGCAAATGCAGAAAATATTGACAAAGTTGCAGCGGACCTTTTTGGAAAGACCATCAAGGGATTGAAAGTCGAGAAGATACTGGTCGAAGAAGCCCTTGAAATCTTGCATGAATATTATCTGAGTATCATCATTGACCGCTCGAAAAAAATGCCGGTGATCCTTTTCTCTAAAGAGGGAGGAGTCGAAATCGAAACCCTTGCAAGGGAACGCCCCGAAGCACTTCGCCGTGTCTATGTTGATCCGTCATTTGTAACTGTTCCGGATTTTATTGTCAGAAATGTCATTGGCGATGCTCCAAAAGAAATCGGAAAAATCGTAAAGGACCTGTTTACAGTATTCTTAGCAAAGGATGCCGTTCTCGCTGAAATAAATCCTCTCGTTATGACTCCGCATGGAGTTTTTGCCGCAGACGGAAAAATCATTCTGGATGATAACTCCCTTATCCGTCAGGGTATTCCCGAAAATCGTGACCTTGCCCCGCGTGAAGCAGAAGCTGAAAAACATGGATTCTCCTATGTTGAACTGGATGGGAATATCGGCGTGATCGGAAATGGTGCGGGTCTCACGATGGCAACACTTGATATCATTGCCCATTACAATGGAAAAGCTGCCAATTTCCTTGATGTCGGCGGCGGAGCAAATGCAAATCGTGTTATGTATGCGGTACAACTCGTTGCATCCATGCCTGGTGTTAAAGTAATCGTAGTAAATCTTCTTGGGGGCATCACCCGTTGTGATGAGGTCGCCAAAGGGATTATCGCCGCAGCTATCTCCCAGCAGGTAATTGTACGGCTTGCCGGTACAAATGAGGAGGAGGGTCGCCGGCTCCTTGAAGAACGCGGGTATAAGATGCTTGATACGATGGATCAGGCAATTCGTGCCGCTGTGGAGGCAACACAATGATTTACGCAGACAAAAACACAGGCATTCTGGTTCAGGGGGCAACAGGATCTCAGGGCAAGTTCCACATAAACCTAATGAACGAATACGCAAAAGAGATCGGCAGTGCCGGTGTGGTTGCAGGAATGACTCCTGGAAAAGGCGGTCAGGAAGTGTGCGGCGTTCCAGTCTACAACTCGGTCATCGAAGCAACCGAGGAACATGACATCGGTGCTTCGGTAATTTTTGTTCCGGCAGGCGGGTGCGGCGACGCGATCATGGAAGCAGCTGATGCAGGGATCCCAACTGTTATTACGATTACTGAGCACACCCCTGTGCACGATATCATGCGTGCTTTAGCATATGCCAGATCATGCGGTACACGGGTCATTGGTCCGAACTGTCCCGGGATGCTGGTTCCCGGCGAGTGCAAGCTTGGTATCATCCCGTCGAACCTTTGCATGAAAGGGGACGTTGGCGTTGTATCACGAAGCGGGACCCTCACATATCAGGTAATTTCCGAACTGACTTTGGCAGGTTATGGTCAGTCAGGTATCGTCGGTATTGGCGGAGACGCCGTTATCGGTCAGACCTTCTCAGAAGTAATCGATGAATTCCACACAGATGGACGGACAAAAAGCGTTGTCTTGATAGGCGAGGTTGGCGGAAATCTGGAAATCAAGGGGGCACGCCGTGCGATGGAGATCGGTCTCCCGATCGTATCCTATATTGCCGGGGTATCTGCTCCTAAAGAGAAATGTATGGGACATGCCGGCGCAATCGTTGAAGGCGGAGAAGGCGACGCTGCATCAAAGATCGAACGCCTTAGGGAACTCGGCATCCTGGTCGCGACCCGCCCATCACAGATACCTGAACTCATCAAGAGGTCCAGATGAACGAAAAAAACCGAACTTTGCTGCTTGCATCTGATCAGCTTGCCAAAACAGTGAATGCTCTTGCGATCATTTCGTTCCTGCCGAAGGAACCAGATCTTATAATTGATACTCCTATAGTGCACGTGGTCGATATCCAGCCGGAAATATTACGTGACCATTCCATGCTCTCCCTTGTGGATTACTGCTCGAACCAGATCGTCGATGCTGTTCTCCAGTATAAGATCCTAACTAAGGTGGATAGTGGAACCGTAGTTGCAGCATTTCCCTATGCGATCCTTATCTATGATGTTGAAAGTCAGGACAATAATTTTTCCGTGGATGACTTTGTCGAGTTGGCAGATCCCGAAGCACTGCATTCTGTTCTCATGCTTGCTCTCGAACTTGCCCATGATGGACGTGAGGGGAGACCAGTTGGTACTGCATTCATTATTGGGGATATTGCTGAACTGAAACGCTGGTCTCACCAAGGTGTCCTCAATCCATACGAAGGTCATCCAAAAGAAGTACGGGATATAAAGATCCATGAAAACTGGGAGAGTGTGAAGGAGTTTGCCCAACTTGACGGTGTCTTCCTTATTGATAAAGATGGTATCATTGAAGCATCCGGCAGATATCTCGATGCAGACGGTCGTGATGCGAATCTTCAAAGCGGACTTGGCGGTCGGCATCTTGCAACTGCGGCAATCACTAAAGTTGCTCCATCTGTTGGAATCGTTGTCTCTGAGTCAGGAGGAGTGATCCGGATTTTTGTCAGCGGCAAGTCCGTTGCGCAGATTCGGACGGATCTCAGATTGGTATTATAATAAATAATTCAGCGCGATGAAACCGCAAATGTATCCTACGGATCACTTCCTCATAATTTAAAGATGACCTCATCCTCAACTATTTTATATATATTTTGCACATACTCAAAATTTTCAGAAATACAATCCAAACATGTTTATACTTAAACATCAGATTATTCTAAAGTGATTGAAAAATGAAGAGAAATATCAGCGTCACCCATCTTTCACAGACTCCTATTGAAAAACAGAAAATCGAACTTGTCGAGCGGAAATGCATTGGACACCCGGATAGCCTTGCTGACGGTGTTGCAGAGGCAATTTCCCAGGCACTTTGTCATGAATACATGACAGAATGTGATGGGGCGGTTCTCCATCACAACACCGATCAGGGAGAAGTTGTAGCAGGTGAATCCCATCCGGCATTTGGCGGCGGTAAAATTATCAAACCAATATACTTCCTCCTGACCGGCAGAGCGACCCGCCAGTTTGGTGACAAGATCTTTGCCACAGATTCCATTGCAGTTAAAGCGGCACGTGACTATCTCCACACAACAATGCCCACCATCAACATGGAAAGTGATGTCATCGTCGACTGTCGTATGGGGACCGGATCCACTGACCTTCGTGATGTATTCCACACCAAGAAAGGTCACACCGCAGTTCCTCGTGCAAACGACACATCCTTTGGTGTAGGTCATGCACCCTTCTCTCAGGTCGAGCAGATCATCCTCGGACTTGATGAGTACATCGCCAAAGAGTTCCGTCCGAAAAATCCTATGGTTGGTTATGATCTCAAACTCATGGGACTTAGGGACATCAACACCATTACTATAACCGTTGCATCCGCAATGGTCGATCGTTATTGTTCTGGAATCGATGATTATAGTGAAATGAAGGAAAAAATGGCAGAATCCTTCACCACTGTTGCAAAGAGATATACCGACAGAAAAGTAAAAGTTGAAATCAACACGGCAGATATCATCCGTAAAAAGGCAACCTCGGTTTTCCTGACCGTGAATGGAACCTCCGCAGAAATGGGAGATGATGGGTCGGTCGGACGTGGAAACCGCTGCAACGGACTTATCACTCCAAACAGACCAATGTCTATGGAAGCAACTTCCGGTAAAAACCCGATCAACCACATTGGAAAAATCTACAATCTGCTCTCCACTGAGATTGCAAAGGAGGCATGCCAGAAAGTTGATGGTATCGAAGAGATGTATGTCAGACTCCTCTCCCAGATTGGTCATCCGATCGACTACCCGCACATGGCAAGTGTTCAGTGCATCACCAAACGCGGATACTCCTACAGAGACTTTGCACCAGAAGTTGAAGAAATTGTCAACAAACGCCTGGAAAATATCACTGACATCACCAGACTGGTAATTGACGGAAAATTAAAAACCTTCTAAGAATGACAAAAATACGTCTGGCGATCCCAAACAAGGGACGGATCGCAGAGCCAATCAATGAGTTGATGAACAAGGCGGGAATCCATATCCAGATGACAGGAGCCCGCCAACTCATCGCAAAGACCATAGATCCGGAAATCGAGGTCCTGTTCGTCAGACCTATTGACATTCCGGAATATGTGTCAAAAGGAGTTGCTGATATTGGCATCACCGGTCTTGATATGGTGGCGGAGCGTCAGGCTGATGTTGCGTGTCTTCTGGATCTTCAATTCGGTTCGGCACGCCTTGTCTTGGCGGTTCCAGACAAATCCCCGGTCACCTCGGCAAAAGATATGCACGGGATGCGGGTCGCAACCGAATTTCCAAACATATGCAGGGACTACTTCAAAAAGAATTCTGCAGATGTTACGATCATCGAAGTGTCCGGTGCCTGTGAGGCAGCACCGCAACTTGGCGTTGCCGATGGAATTGTTGATTTGACCTCATCCGGAACGACGCTTGAAATCAATAAACTCAGGATCGTCGATGAGATCCTTTCAAGCACGACAAATGTCATTGCAAATAGAAGTTCCCTTTCTGAGAAACACGAGAAAATTGAAGAAATTATTCTTGCATTTGAAAGTGTGATTGCTGCCAAAGGTCAGTGTTATCTGATGCTCAACGTCGAACGCGGCAAACTTGATGAAATCAAGGCCCTGATCCCTGGACTGGGGGGCCCGACTATTATGGATATTGCAGGTTCCAAATCCGTTGCTCTCCATGCGGTAGTTTCAACCGACAAAGTTTATCAGCTGATCAATCTCCTGAAACGTAAAGGAGCGAAAGACATTCTTGTTCTGGATATTACACGGATGGTGCGTTGAATGGAAATCTTTCCGGCAGTCGACATCCTTTCAGGAAACTGTGTACAACTCGTAGGGGGAGACCGCCTCACTGCAACCGTATATGGTTCCCCGCTGGATAATGCTCAACGCTGGATCCAGGAAGGAACATCAAACCTGCATATAATAAATCTGGATGGAGCCTTTGCCACCAGTCACAAAAATGCAGACCAGATCCGCGAAGTAATCGAGACGACCGATGTTTTTGTTCAAATCGGCGGAGGGATCCGCAGTCTTGATGATGCACGCGGATGGCTGAACTGCGGGGTTTCAAGAATTATTCTGAGCACGTTTGCAACCCGTGAACCCGATGTCATCAAAAAACTTGCCAATGAATTTGGAAGTGAACGGATCATGGCTGGTGTTGATGCACGCAACGGGGAGATTGCCGTTTCGGGATGGCAGGAACTTGCCGGAGATTACATTGGCTGGGCAGAAAAGTTTGAGGAACTCGGTGCCGGATCTCTTCTCTATACGAATGTGGATGTAGAGGGTAAAGAATCAGGCATCGACGGCAAACCAGTCAGGAAACTTATTGACGCAGTCAGCATTCCTGTCATAATTGCCGGAGGGGTGACAACGTCCGCGGATGTTTCACTCTTAAAACAACTTGGCGCAAAAGGATGTGTTCTTGGTTCGGCTCTGTATAGCGGGAAGATTACACTGAAAGAAGCTCTGGAGGCAGCATTATGAGATTAGTTGAGAAATCACGGGAAACCAAAGAGACAAACGTCAGGATCATATTCGATCCGGATACCCCGGGTAATGTAGAAATCGCGACCGGGATCCCATTTATGGATCATATGCTGAATGCCTTTGCCCGTCACGGGGGATTTTCCCTCACGGTCGCAGCAAAGGGTGACCTCGAAGTCGATACCCATCACACAATAGAAGACCTAGGTATCGTTCTTGGAACCGCCATCAAAGAAGCAGTGGGTGACGGGCGCGGCATAACACGCTTTGCTGATGTGACCATACCTATGGACGAATCCAGAGCTACTGTGGTCCTTGACATGTCTGGAAGAGGATTTCTCGTGATGGATGGTATTTTTACCGGAATATCCACAGGAACTATTCCGAATGATCTCTTCGAGCACTTTTTCTACAGTCTCTGTATCAATGCGGGTATAACAGCTCATATAATCTTCTCCGGTGTAAATGACCACCACAAATGCGAGGCAATTTTCAAGGCATTCGGGATCGCTCTTGGGAAAGCTCTCATGATTCGTGCTGGAAATACTGATGTTCCAAGTACAAAAGGAACACTATAATACTTTTTATAACAGAATCGGGAGGAATGGACCTCCCGCATACTTATCTTAAATAGTGGTTTGTTTATGCACGGATAGAGGGATAACCCGTCGCACACCACACAAAATTCAAAATCAGTTACTCTTTCGTGGCGAGATCAATGTCCTCTGCCTTAATGGTCTTGCGACCTGCATGCTGAGCAAGATCAAATGCCTGCTTTGCAATACTCTGAATGTAAGTTTCTGCTTTTGCTACCAAGGCGTCTGCTGCGTCTTCTCCTACGCGAACTGCGCCTGCTTTCTTTGCAAGTCTGACAACTGATGCTTTTGCTAAGTCTGCCATAATATACCAAACAAAAAATGGTTCAAAATAATATTTATAACTATGCCAGAATTATGGATATTTTCTCTTAATCTAATTATTTTGGTTTATTCTAAAATTTAATGATGTATCGGGCTTTATTTTTCCATTCTAAATCAAAATGAGACTTGATTCTAAATTACTCGATATTTAACGCTTATTTTTTTGAGAGACCAATACTGCCAACTTGAGCGCTTCGGCATATCCTGACGATGCGCGCGAAGTATCTACAAAAACGTCTGGAATATTTGCAACAGGCGCCCCGTGCCCGAATCCTGCCCCAAGAAACGTCAGAGTCCGGAAAATCAGGTTGCCGGAAATGCCATCCGGAGCGATAATTACGCCGCAATCTTTGACTGCAGTTTCTATCAGGATCTCACCATGAACTGCCCCGGTTTTCGCTGCAACTTCGATTGCATCCTGGATAGATTTGTCTACTATCGCGTGCCGTCCGATATCTCCCATTCGTCCCCCGGAAAGAACGGCCGTTTTTTCAGAAAGACCAAAACTTCTTGCAAGATTTCGTGCACGATTGACAAGTTCTATCTTTTCCGGGACGGTCCATCCTTCATCGACACCGACCGGTGCGAGGAAAAAACGTTCTCCGTGTGCAGTTTCCAGAAGAGCTATCCGTTCCAGCTTTGGGACTTTATACACAGATTTCAGATAACGGAGTGTTTCGTTTGCTGGAAGTGTGCCGCGGACAGCACCATCGATTTTTCCTGCAGCAAGATCATCAATAAGTGTTATCTCCGGATGTTCTGAAACTATGACTTTGACAAAAGTGGAAGTTCCCTTCATCGGGATTTTAGAATAACAGCAGATACAAATATCAGAGGATGCAACAAGATTTACACTTGCCACGACTTTTTCCGCATCAGCGCTGCACCCGATTCCAAGCGTTATCATATATTTGTAATATTTGTTATGCCTTCAACACAAAAGTTGAAGAGCGTAGTTTCGTCATTCCCTTTCTGCAGAATGAGTTTCCGGGTATCAGTGACCGTTCCAATGACCCGGGCGGCCATATGTACATTTCTGAAAATCTTGCAAACCTCGTCGACCGACTCCTGATTTGCCGTCATAATGAATCCCATCCCAGGATACATTCTTACCCATTGTTCGAGCCCAATACCAAGGTCATCCAGATCAGGGGAGGGGATCGAGGTCAGGTCGACCACTCCACCGGTGCCGCTTGATTCGAGAAGCATACCCAGTGTTCCGATAAGTCCGGGATTCGAAATGTCTTTTCCGGCAGTCAGGAGGTGGAGTTCGCCGAGTTTCTTCATCACAGCAATCTGGGAACGAAGCAGCTCCGGATCTTTCATCGTTACCGAATCCCAGTTCATGCGGGCATTTGGGTGGATACGCCCGTTTAAATCGATTGCAATAATAATTGCATTTCCGGGTTCTGCTTTCGAACTATAGATAACATTATCAAGTTCGGTGATCCCGAGAATCGAAACGTCGATCACATTATGGGGTGCATCAGGATGAAGATGTCCGCCGACAATCGGAACATCAAACGCTTTTGCAGCATCGCACATGCCTTTGGTCACCTTCTCCATAAGTTCGTCATTAGAGATGGAAAGCACATCAACCATTGCTATCGGGCGACCCCCCATTGCCGCTATATCATGAACATTGACAAGTATGGAGCAGTAACCAGCCCAGTAAGGATCAAGATCCATAAGCTGACTCCATATTCCGTCTGCTGCAAGAAGGAGAGCGGAATAACCATTCCTGATAACTGCGGCATCTTCACCAAAGGAAGCAATGACATCCGTATTCTCGATGTGAAATGTTTTAACAATATTTCCAATCGTCTTTTTGCGTTTGAGACCGTCATATTGTTTGACGGCTTCTGCAATGGACTCGGGGGTATAGGTATCTGCAGACATGGTTACTCTAACACCTTTAAAGAGGTGAGGGGGTATAGTTGCCTATCCCTCTCATATCGTGTTACTTAATCTATTCCCTTTCAATGGTGATAATATCTATGTTTTGTCCTGTCAGATGCAAGGAGATGATCCGGGAGGAAAATATTATAATGCGTGTGAGTAACATTACCCTAAAGTGAATTCGTATGCTCAATGAAAATATGATAAATCAGCTCAAGGGAATCGGGATGAGCGAATACGAATCGAAAATATATCTCATGCTTCTTGGTCTGAATATGGCAAGTCCCCGAGAGCTTCATGAAATGACAGGAATTCCCCGTGGAAGGGTTTACGAAACGCTTAACTCCCTTTCAAAAAGAGGCTTTGTCGTAGCAAACGGGGAATCCCCTTCCCGTTTTCGTGCATCAGATATTCATCTCACCGTTGAACGGCTTAAACACGAAGCAACGGTGACATACGACAATCTCGAAAGAGCACTGGAAAACTATGAGCAGGCCACCGCATCTGACCGGCTCGCACGGACATACAGCATCCAATCCCTATGGAGTATCGAGAATCATATCCGCATGATTTTGAAAAGAGCGAAGGC
>CAYSRP010000001.1:0-43096 GCA_964433475.1 uncultured Methanomicrobiales archaeon | reverse complement strand
ATCAAAGGAGAGGGGATCATCGAAGTAAACGTGATAACGAACAACGGGCGGACATTTACCTATCGTCAGGAAAGTGTGGATGGACAGTTTGTCGTTCCATACTCTACCTCCGGCAGTACATCTGATGTTAAGACCACAGGTCTTTACACCATTGTCGGAACTGACCAGACCTTCGCCGTATCTGAAGATGCGGTCTTGAATGGTCTTACCATCAACTAACTTTTTTCCCGCACTTTTATTATAGACGACCTGCTAACTATCTATAAATCATGACTGCATTCAAAATAGGAGATACGGTCCGCTATTCTCGAACAGGAACGGTCGGAAGAATCGTGACGTTTATGGAGGAAAAAGATAATACTTTTGCCGAACTCGACAGCACCGGTCTTTACTACCGTTTAGATCAACTCACAGGGATCAGTGAGGTGATCCTCCATACCGAAAAACCGCGGGACGTCAGGAAAGATTTCAAACAAGAACAGGCAGAACTCCAAGAGATGAAAGAAAATGCCTGGCAAAATACTGACCAGAGTTGTGAAGGCGGAGGATAAAACAGGAATCACACACTTATATCAGTGTTGAAGTCAATTATATACGGTTAGAGGAGGTTTTGGTTTCTTTGCATGATCCTACAATACCAAACGTAAATATCGGCGTAGTTGGTCACGTTGACCACGGAAAGACTACATTAGTCAGCAAACTTACCGGGTCCTGGACAGACCGCCACAGTGAAGAACTGAAGCGCGGTATCTCGATTCGACTCGGATACGCCGATGCAACGTTTTATAAATGCCCGAAATGCGGGGGTGCAGAACTCTGGTCAAATAAAGAGGTCTGTCCAACCTGCGGTGAAAAACTTGAAGCAGTGAGATCTGTTTCATTCGTAGATGCACCGGGTCATGAAACACTCATGGCGACGATGCTCTCAGGCTCTGCCATAATGGACGGCGCAATGCTCGTCATTGCAGCAAATGAACCGTGCCCGCAGCCACAGACAAAAGAACATCTGATGGCTCTGGAACTGACCGGTATCAAAAACATCGTTATTGTTCAAAATAAGATCGATGTTGTGACTCAAAAGAAGGCACTGGAAAACTACAAGCAGATTAAAGAATTTGTAAAGGGAACGGTCGCAGATAACGCACCGATTATTCCGGTTTCTGCACAGAAGGAAATAAACTTTGGAATGTTACTGGAAGCTCTCAACGCTACTATCCCTGATGTTGAGCGTGAAGCTAATGTATCCCCGATCATGCTGATTGCGCGGTCATTTGATGTGAACAGACCAGGAAGTTCATGGCGCGATATAAAAGGCGGAGTAGTCGGAGGTTCACTAATCCGTGGAGAATTCCATGAAGGTGATGATATAGAAATTCGTCCCGGCAGACAATACATGTCGGAAAACAAAACAAAATGGGAACCCATCACAACCAAAATCACCTCGATGAATAAGGCATCCCACAAAGTCCTGACGGCAACTCCGGGAGGGCTTTCTGCAATTGGAACGAAACTTGATCCGTCAATTACCAAAAGTGATACGCTTGTCGGACAGGTTGCCGGTGCAGCAGGATCTCTTCCCCCAGTGTGGGATAAACTCAAGTTCGATGTGAAACTCATGGACCGCGTTGTAGGTTCAACATCTGAACTGAATATAGAACCGCTCAAACTCAAAGAGCCGCTTATGCTTTCAGTTGGAACAGCTGTCACAGTTGGAATAGTACTTGCATCAAAGAAGAATCAGGTTGAGGTCACACTGAAACGTCCGGTATGTGCCGACATTGGTTCAAGGATTGCAATCAGCCGTCAGGTTGGGGGCAGATGGCGCTTGATCGGCATGGGTCTTCTGACCGAATAAATGTCATTTTAGACACAAATGCCCTGATGATGCCCCTGCAGTTTAACGTTGACCTTTTCGAAGGTCTGCGTGAATTGCTTGGAGCTTATGACGCGCTCGTACCTGCCGAGGTGGTGTATGAACTGCGCGGTCTTTCAACAGGACGGGGTAAGGATGCAGCAGCAGCGCGATTTGGTTTGACCGTTGCAAACCGCTGCACAATTCTTCCTGAACTAGCAGAAAACATCCCTGTAGATGACAAAGTGATTCTATCGGCAGAGATGTTTAATGCTGTAGTAGTTACCAATGATAGAGAATTAAGAAAACGTCTGACACAACGTCGTATCCCTATCGTTGTTCTCAGATCACGTTGCAAACTAGAATTAATTGGAAAATAAGCAAAAACAGGCGAGGAGACAAATATGTATTATAAACTGAAACTAAACGACAAAGTCAGAGTCCCCCCGGATCGCATGGGTGAAGATCTCAAGACTGTCATTCTGGATGTCCTGCAGGAGCAGTTTGAAGGTAGCGTCGACAAAGAGATGGGTATTTTCATCGCAGTGACCGGTGTTAACCATGTTGGTGAGGGAGAGATCGTTTACAGTGACGGAGGCGTTTACTATGACGTCGATTTCGAAGCTGTGGTTCTTCGCTTATCTCTTCAGGAAATCATAGAGGGTGTAGTCGTAGAAACGACGAGTTTTGGTGCATTCGTATCTCTTGGACCAATCGACGCCATGCTCCACATGAGTCAGATTTCCGATGAATACATTGATTACGATGAGAAAAACTCACGCCTCGTCTGTAAAGACAGCGGAAGAACAATCGGCGTCGGCGATTCTCTACGCGCAAGGGTCGTTGCCCTTTCATTAAATGAACGCGACCCACGTGAATCCAAGATCGGTCTTACCATGCGTCAGCCCGGTCTTGGAACTCTCGCTTGGATCGAAGAAGACATAAATAAAGAAAAGGCTGAAAAGGAGCGAAAGTAATGGCAGTAAAACGTTCCACGCAGAAAAAAGTCCTGCAGGCATGCCGAAACTGTCACAAAGTTCTTGAAGCAGATAAAACCGTCTGTCCAGAATGCCAAGGGAATGCCCTGACCCCGGAATGGTTCGGCTACCTTGTTATCATCGACTCACGCCATTCAGATGTTGCAGAGAAGATGAATATCGAGTACAACGGCAGATATGCACTTAAGGTCAGATAATGCTGACTCTCCCTCCAGAGCATCGGTGGCTTTTTAAAGAGCCATTCGGTACTATTTTTTCTGATTTTTCTCTTGTGATTCCTTTACTTAAAGGAAAGAATTTTTGTACAGTAGGAGACGTTGTAACCCACAATGCTTTTTCTGCGGGTCTGATCCCCGAAATCGGGATCATTGACGGATTTACCAAACGTTCACCTTATCTTGACATGCCGGAAATCCGCGGGCATATTTTACATGTGGAAAACCCTGCCGGAACGATAACAGATGAACTCAGATCCGCACTGCGCGAGGCACGTGAACTAATGCCTTGCGTGGTAATAGTAAAAGGAGAAGAAGATCTTGCAGTGCTCCCCCTCGTAGAAATCATGCCAGATGAGACCATAATTATTTACGGTCAACCTGGAGAAGGGTTGGTTCTCTGTGAAGTGAGCGAACAACTTCGTCAGGATGCCCAAAAACTGTTGTCCTATTTCGTGAGTACGTGACGCCAGTATTAAATATACTGCATTCCAATAATTGTGGGATATCGATGGAGATTAAGATTACCTCTAATACCAGGAACGAGCTTTTAAGCCGTAACGAGGTCGCATTCACCGCAAGTTACGACGGTGCAACCCCCGCCCGTGCAGACATCGGTGCAAAAATCGCCGCAATGCAGAATACCCCTGTTGAAAACCTGATTCTCACCCCGCTCAAGGGACGTTTCGGAATGAGAGCTGTTACCGGCGTCGCCCGTATCTATGACTCACCTGAAACACTCAAGGCTACCGAACGTGAATTCTTAATTGTACGCGGACAGCCCAAGGCAGAAAAGGCGGAGTAAAAATGGCAGCAAAGAAAGCAGCAAAAGCAACCCCTAAACGCAGCGAACTTTACACAGTTGACAAGCAGGGTAAAGCAACCACTGCTCACCGTAATTGTCCACGCTGTGGATCCGGTGTCTTTATGGGTGAACACAATGACCGGTTTACCTGCGGAAAATGCGGATACACCGAGTTCAAGCAATAATATAATTTACATTATGCCCGAAAAAAGGGTACTCGGCATTGAAGGAACAGCATGGAACTTCAGTGCCGCTGTTTTTGCAGAGGAGTTAGTAAGTCTTCATTCAGCACCATACGTCCCACCGACCGGAGGGATTCACCCGCGTGAAGCTGCCCAGCATCATGCATCCGTTGCCTCGGATGTAATCAAAACGGTTCTAAGCGAGGCAGACGGACCAATCGATGCGATCGCATTTTCAATTGGTCCGGGACTTGGTCCATCTCTCCGGATAGCCGCGACCACTGCCCGTACGCTTGCATTGAAACTCAATGTACCGCTAATTGGAGTAAACCACTGTGTAGCACACGTCGAAATCGGCAGATGGTACACAAAGTTCTTTGATCCAATTGTCCTCTATGCATCCGGTGCAAACACCCAGGTCCTCGGATTTCTGAATGGAAAATATCGTATCTTCGGTGAGACCCTGGATATCGGACTGGGAAACGCGCTCGATAAATTTGCGCGGAGTCATGACCTTCCCCACCCTGGCGGACCCATAATCGAAAAAATGGCGAAGACCGGATCATACATCCACCTGCCTTACACAGTAAAAGGAATGGACCTGGCATTTTCCGGATTGATGAGTGCAGCAAAAGAAGCAACCATGCGCGGGGAATCCATGGAAGATGTCTGTTTCAGTTTTCAGGAAACCGCTTTTGCAATGTGTGTCGAAGTCACCGAGCGGGCACTTGCCCACACCGGAAAAGATGAAGTCATCTTAGTTGGGGGAGTCGGAGCAAACTCACGTCTGCAGGAAATGCTTGCAACGATGTGCGCCGAGCGCGGAGCAAAATTCATGGCACCTCCAAGAACGTTCATGGGTGATAACGGCGCGATGATCGCATACACCGGCAAAATCATGCTGGAAGCCGGGTCAACGATTCCTATTTCCCAATCTGTCGTGAATCCCGGATATCGTGCCGATCAGGTTGACGTAACATGGAGACATGACACTGGTGAATTGTTTGCACCAGGTCAGTCAGAAGTTGCCGAGCGCGGCGCGGAAGCATCAGTAGACCTTACAGGAAAGAATGCCGTGAAAACACGCTTATCTAAAGGATACCGCGTGCCTGAACTTGACCATCACCTGATTACTGAACGCACGCGTACTGAAGCCCGATGTATTGCTGCGGCAAGACGCAGCGGGGTCCCTGTCCCGGTTATCCGGGATGTAACTGACCACGAAATCATCATGGAAAAACTCGACGGCGATGTTCTCAAATACATCATCAATGAGCAATACGCAAAAAGTGCAGGGATCACCGTAGGAAAACTGCACACTGCTGGTATTATTCACGGTGATCTGACAACCTCAAATATGATTCGGCAAAATAACCGTGTTTATCTCATTGACTTTGGTCTTTCGCAGATGACTGAGGAAATCGAATCACGCGGTGACGACCTGCATGTTCTGTTCCAGACTTTTGAAAGCACGACACAAAATCCGGAATCACTGAAAAATGCATTCATCAAAGGATACCGCGAGGCATTCTTTGATGCAGAAAATGTAATCGTGCGCGAACATGAAATTGAACTCCGGGGAAGATACTTATGATCACGGTAGTAACGGGAAATAAAAACAAAGCGACTGAAGTCGCAGCATTTTTTTCCGGCATCACTGAAGTATCCCACATCCCTTTTAACTGCATCGAACCACAGTCCGAAAGTATCTCTGAAATTGCAAAAGCAAAAGCAAACCAGGCTTATGCCGCACTGCGGTGCCCGCTCATTGTGGATGACACAGGACTTTTTATTGAGGAACTCAGGGGCTTTCCCGGTCCTTACGCCGCATACGTGCAGGATTCTCTGGGAAATACCGGCATCCTTCATTTGATGAACGGCGTAACAAACCGCCGCGCATATTTTGCAACCTCAATCGCTTATGTCGATGAAAACGGCATTCAGACCTTTGAGGGGCGGGTCGACGGTGAAATCACCGACATACCACGGGGTACAGACGGATTCGGATACGACCCGATATTTTCCGTAGGCGGACAAACGCTTGCAGAGATGAACCTGGAAGAGAAAAACACCGTATCCCATCGCGCCCGTGCTCTTTTTGCCTTTCGTGAGTGGTATCGATTGAACAGGTCTTAACGGAATCGTTAATATAAGTAAGAGCATACATAATAGAACTCAATATACGGGGTTATTCACAGATGAGATTCCCAGAAGCAGAGGCTAGACTTCTTAATGTTAACGTTTGCATGAAATGCAACGCACGTAACGCTGTTCGCGCAAAGACATGCCGCAAATGCGGCTCATCGTCACTTCGCCCAAAGAATAAAGAACGCAAAGCATAATCTTTCGCATATCTATTTGTGCGGAATTTTTTACCCCATTCCATTTTTGAAAGGGGTAGTAATTCAAAAAAGGAGGATTCCAACATGAAAATGAAGTTTTCTGATTTATCAATGTGGATATTCTCTATTTGTGTTTTTATTGCTGTTTTCATTTGTATTATCTCTAACATGGTAATTATGAATACGGTTGAATGGTTTGTTTATCCGGTATGTTCACTGTTTTTTACATGGCTTATCCTGATGCCGGTCCTTTACTACAAAAAGAAAGGAGTGAAAATATCCTTAGGCATCATCACAGCATTGATCCTCCCGTTCCTGCTGCTGATCGACCAGTTTCAAAATGGATATGAATGGTTTTTGCCGCTCGGTTTTCCCATAGCTGCCGCAGGAATTATTTTCATGTGGATGATCTATGGGATGCTGATAAAAATGTGGAATCTTTGGATCGTTATTCCGGCAATCATATTCATGAGCGGCATACTCTGCCTTGTCATCGACCTGCTCATCAAAAATGCCTTCGCCTGCGGAGGATTCCCCTGGGGTTACCTTGTTGCAGGAATCACAACTCTCATAGCACTCATCGTTTCGATTTTAGGATTCCTCCTAAAAAAAGGATATTTCAAACAGAATAATACGTAACGCGTTTACCTTTTTCGCGATATTCTCCTGCATACGTATCCAGATTTCTTTTGTATCCGATTCTGTCCTCAAATCCTAACTTCTTCAGTTCTTCACGGACCCGCATTACTTCGGGCTCATCTGACCAGTCTGCCGTGAAAACATAGATGACCTTTCTGTCATCGTGTGCATCCTCATTTTCCTTAGCCGTACTCACCTTTGCACCGATGCCGAGCCTTCCCTCCACCGTTGCATCACGAATCTTCTGCCACACGGAATCAACATCCTCGGGACCCACAAAAATCAGCCACTTCCCGGCTTCATCAGCACCAGTTGTTCCAGGAGTGACACCCGGTTTATCCTGCTGTATCCAATATGACTTTGTTGTCTTTGATGGAATAATACCTTCACCTTGACGATAGAGACAGGCAATATCCTGCGCGGTCCCCGTACGTAAAAGCGGATCCGCAAGAGGAGGATACTCGGCTACAAACTTTTGTATCTGGCTCACACAAAGTGCATCAATATCCTGTCCCGATTCCACTTCACGGAATAGATACGAGCCTTTTGTTTCCAGATGCTGTTCTATGAAGATGGTTAACATTCCAAAAGCGAGGTCGGTCAATTCATCGGTAGAGAATTCCTCTTCGGTATTTTCGAAATCATCTTCTGTCATAATCCACTATTGTATCTCTCAGGTAGTTTAGATTTCGGATTGTAATGCCGAATTTAAGAAACCTATTATCCCCATATTTTCAATAAGTATAAATAATGATTTGGAAACGCGACTGGGGACTAATAGGTCGTCAGGTAATAGCCTGGCTGATAATACTCCTCCTGTATGTTGTCATACTTACGGTAGCTCTGGTATTCCTAAAAGGAACATTCCTGTACATATTGATCGGATTCGTATTCATCTCTGCATTCGTGCAGTTTTTCTTCTCCGATAAAATCGTCCAGAGAACTATGCAGGTGATGCTGGTCGATGAAGATGAAGAGCCGAAGCTCTATGCGATGGTTCGTCGTCTTGCAACCGAGGCAGACCTGCCAATGCCTAAAGTAGGGATTATTCAGCACAGGGCGATGGCAAATATCCCTAATGCTTTTGCGACCGGCAGAAGCCCGAGAAATGCCGTTATTGCGGTAACACCGAAGATCCGCGCCATACTTACCGATGAGGAACTGGAAGCGGTTCTTGCGCATGAAATGTCACACGTGAAGAATCACGATATGCTCACGATGACGATCGGCAGTTTTGCGGTTATGATCGCATCGATGATTCTGCAGAATCAGTTTATATTGGCACTCTTTGGAAACAGAGACAGTGAAAACGGTGGAGGGATCCTCATCTTTATTGCGGCGATGATTGTAACATTTATCGTTTACATCGTCGGAACGATCGTCACGATGGCAATTTCCCGCTATCGGGAATTTTCCGCAGACCGTGGGAGTGCGTATCTCACCAGAAATCCGGATTCGTTGATCAGCGCTTTGAAAAAGATCAGCAGTGGGGTGAATGCTGCATCCCCTGATGCAAAACGGGCAGTTTCGGGGACAAACTCGTTTTTCATTATCCCGGCGATTTCAGGCGAGTCAGTAATGGAGTTATTCTCAACCCATCCGCCCCTTGAGAAGAGGATCGCGAATCTTGAAAAGGTCCGTTCAGAAATCCGGGGATACTGATTTCCCCGGATATTTCCGGCAGATTTAATAAGATAAAATAGAAACATAAGAGACGCAAGACAGGCACTGATGGTCTAGAGGTATGACTTTGGCCTTCCAAGCCAATAGCCCGGGTTCGATTCCCGGTCGGTGCATTTTTCATCCTTTTTGTATGGATTCGTGGTCTAGTGGTATGACGTCGCCTTCACACGGCGGAGGTCAGGAGTTCGAATCTCCTCGGATCCACTGTTATCAGACCCCTTTTGCGAAACTAACCTCAAATAGGCAGAATTTGTTTCAAACTCCTCTTCAAATTCCAGTATAAACTCTTTTAAAGCATTGTTTGCTATTCCAGAGACGTTTAAACGTTTTTCATGTGCGAATTTGAGTAATTCAGCATCTACATAAATACATGCTTGTTTTTTCAAATCGTTTGGATTCTTCTTTTTTCGATTTTACCATTTTTACGAATTCCTTTTCCACGTTATATAAGATTATATAATCCGATATAGAAAATGGACAGTCAAATATCAGCGTGACAGACCATAAAGAGAGGATTTCAAAAGTGTTACAATAATGGTTAACTCGAATTTGGCATTATCTCACCGCGCGGTTATGGATTTATTTGAGGATGAAACACGTCTAGATTACAATTTTGTTCCAAAAATGGAACCCGCTCTTTATATTTGCGTGAGTACACCTGTTAATTGGAGATGAAAAACAGGATGGTTCGGAAATTATGTGTTGTAATCGCATTACTGGCTTTAGTTATCGCACTTACAACCGACGTCAAAAAGACTTTAATCAGAGCTTGAACAACTCTGATAACTTCATTTCCTATTTAGATGCTTTATTGTTGTGCTGGGGTTTAGAATAAGCTGTATTTATCGTGAGCATGATTTATCCCCCTTACGTTATCTATGAATACACGCTCATCAATATCATCGACACGATAGAATACCGTGCGTCATTGATATGTGAAGACGGTATGTGTGTTTCTTAGAGCCTTTGAGGAGTTTCTTGTTGCAACGCTTGGTTGTCTTTTTCAAATATTCGCCGAGGCACAAAGAAATTATATCTCTCACATGTGCTAGGTCTTTTTTTGGTATGTGTGATAGGTATTTGAGTGACTCTTAGCTGAAGATTAGCTTATACACCTTTGAATACCTCTTCAAAGGTATAATATTTAGATTTCTTCTTGATCTTATCTAAATCAGCGTCCAACTTGTCAACATCCCAATTCTCATCATCGACTATCTGGGATATTACATCATCGTAAGTCATCTTCCCCTTCTTGAGTTTCTTGAGTCGCTCCTGATTCGTGCGACTGATGCGAATGCTAACCATCTCAGGGGAGTTCTGATCTGCGCTCTGAGTCATAAGTATTGATGACCACTGCGATGACATTAGGTTTTTGCCGTGCCGGGGTGAATAAAAAAAGGTATAGAGGGGGTCCCTTGTTTCAGATCTGATTTGGGTATTATCGCGATGTGTGGGTATGGGTTTACATGACCCAATACTAATGTAATAATGCGTGTTTGAGGTGAGTAACCACAACAACGAAACTAAACCGTATCTTTGAACCGTCAGGAATGGGAGAACGAACCACTAGTTAGAACGACCCTCCCGCCAGACAGTGATGAATATAATTCCTTATCCGGATCAATGAAAACTTCCTGAATGAGGTGAGTCATAAAAGGGGTTCATTTAGAGGAGGAAACCGTCCTGTTAAGGAAAATGTCCCTTTTACTCAGGTTTATGCTATTCTCGCGCGATGGTATTACTATATGAAAAAAATCTTTATTATATCAACGTTAGTTTTACTCTGTATAGCAACGTGTTGTATTGCCGGATGCTCGTATCTTGATCCTGTGGTGGGGACGTGGGAAAGCTCATTAGGAACTACCACCCTTGATTTATCGGGAAATGGAGAAGGTATGATAACAGTAATGGGATTTAGTGATGATTCTATTACTTGGGAGAATTTAGGTGATGGAATCTATAATATTGGCGGTTCAAGATATACTTTGAACGGAGACACCCTTGAAGGATCAATCGTAACATATCATAAAGTATGAATTAGTTATTTGTGTTTCTTTAAATAAAAAAACATACAGCAGAAAGATATAGGATGTAGTTATGTCCCAAACTACCTCCCTCCAGACTTTTTTATAGTTTATTTCTTGAATAATTATTTTGATTACTTTGTTCACCTTTCACGCATGTAGGATGAATGTAGGATGAATGTAGGATGAGTGTAGAATAAAAACTCAGCAGATGCGGCAGAATGCGAAAATAGTCGATATAATTGCCTGGTGTAGGATGTGTAGGATAAAATGAAATCCATCTGCTCTTACAACATATCTCTCTATACTTTTTATCTCTATACGCTGAATTAAAAACATCCTACATTCCCTACACTAACCTATATTATAGCTTAAAATAGAGAATAAAGGATAATTATGCCTCAAAACAATGTAGGATCATCCTACATTCACCCTACACATCCTACATCATCACCCCAAACAGACCCAACGGTCGTAAACCGGATCACGCTCATTTTCCATGATATCAAGTGCTTTCCCGACACCGGCTGCCCACTCCTTTACCCAGTGTGCCTCATCTTCAGTCGCAACCGTAATGAGGGTTTTCTCAGTGATCCCTGCGAGTTCCTCAACAATGGGTCTCCAGATATCCTGTGTATAGACATACATCTGTCCAAACATGATCCCGACACCGTATTCCGCATCGGGAAGATATGCCGATGCAATTTTTGCATCGATACACGCAAGTCCCTCCGGATGGATCCTGCCCGATGCCATACCAAGCGACAGAAGCTCCGGATCGTTGTCATAAGCAATCGGATGACCTCCCATCTCACGAAGAATCATAGAACCGATCCCTGACCCGGCACACGCGTCCAGCGCGATCCCTGAGATCGACGTCCCCCACATTTCATGAATGAGATCACGGACTTTTTCCACACGGTCGGCTGGCAGATCATCTCCTGCCGGTGGAATCTCCTGACGAATGATTTCGGCAAAATGTGCACGGCATGCATCTTCGATCCTGCTCCGCGGTTCCTGATAGAGGTCCCCGTCCGTTGCTTCAAAAAGAGCGAGTTCCTCTGCTGTCGGATCCCGAAACAGCCACGAAGTCGCACGCCACTCTCCTGCATTTTTCACGGCAAACAAAAGGGGGTTCTCATTTTCATCGATCAGAATTTTTGTACCGTTTTTGACAGGTTCCGCCTCGCAGATCAAAACACCGGGTTCTCCGTTATTTACGAGGGAGGCATAATCCGGCTCAATAAATCTGAGGTCCTCAACCTCAATCATCGTCGATAATGTGTCCATTTAATTTCCTTCCGAGCGTCCGATGGTAAGTCCCTCGGTTGCCTTGATCACACCGCTGATTCTTGCATCCTCGTGGAGCCATACGGTTTTTCCTGCCACATCACCAAGAACATCCGCTCCGCGTTCAACACGGATATTCTGCCCGACAACATCTCCGTGAATTGCCGTCCTTGGTCCGATTTTGACACGCTGAGTTGCCTGAACACTGCCAAAGAGCGTCGTATCTTTCCGGATCTTCACCGACTTCGCCTTGATGTTTCCATGGAGACGGCAGTTTGAACCGATCTCGATCGGGGTCTGGACAGAGAAGTAACTGAGATCCAGCGTGGTTCTCGGCGGCAGAACCAACGGGCTCGAGTTTGCTTCAGAGATGATATCACCCATCCGTTTCCTGGTGGCGTCCTCGCCTTCCAGATTCAGCATCGTCATCACATAGAGCAGGAGATATAAGATCACCGGCATGGGATTCCGGATAGCAATATCCCCGTATGCCTTGAACTCCTTATCGATGGCGACATTGTCTCCGATATCCATATTGCCCCCTACATCCAATTTCCCGTGGATCTTCACACCCTCTCCGAGATAAGCATCCCCATTACAAAGGACCGTGCCGTCGATTTCACAGAAGTTATCGATACGCAGATCGCCTTCTGCAACAATATCCCCGTGCATCTTGGAAAGTTCACAGATGACTATATCGTTTCCATAGAGACCGTATCCGATATCACAGTGGTCTCCGACTAAAATATCCTGTTTGGTTTTTAGATTCCGTTCCTGCAGTTCGGTTTTATCCGGCAGGAAACAGGATTTGAAAAGGTCAGACGAGGATACGACCATGGATGCGGTGTCCTCATCAACTTTGGAAAGGTCGAGAACGAGTTTTTCCCCGGTTTTGTCCTCGGACCTGACCTCGGTAAACAATGGTTCAAGAGGTTCCGGGAGAGTGTCCGGTTCATGTTTCTCCAGATCCTCTTCCTCTTCCAGCGTAAGATCGGGCAGGGTAAGGAATTTTTCATTCTCCTCAGGCAATGATTCTGCAAGAATTATCCGTTTATTTTCCTCTGACATGCTCCACCCTTTATACTAGTATATCGTTATGCTCCGTACTTATGGGTTTTGTCAATGAGGTCTAAGAGGATCGGCATGAGATCGCCGCCGGAAATCCGGCACATACCACCTGCTGCGCAGGAGATCTCATCGTATTTTGTAACATTGTCGATACGTGTTCCGTCACCATGGAAAAGAAGCGGAACGGGATCGGCACTGTGATCCTTAATGGAGCAGGGTGTCGAGTGGTCTCCGCAGACGGCGATCATCAGTTCGGGAATGGCAAAGAAGGGAATGATCGTTTTATCGAATTCCTCGAGGAACTCTTTTTTCTCGACGGCCTTTCCGTCGTGCCCGAATTCATCCGCGTTTTTCACGTTGAAGAGAACGAAGTCCTTCTTCTTCAACTCATTACATACGAGTTTCACCTGTTCATCGAGGGGTGTCGTCGGGAAGACAGGGATCCTCTCAAGACCAACTGAACTGCCGATTCCGGCAATCAAGGCTGCTGCTGCAACAACACTCCCGGTAAGTTCGTGTTTCTGCTCGAATGGTTCGTAGACCCCCATCTCTCCTGCACCACGGATCAGGACGCTGTTCGCCGGCATTTCTCCACGGGCTTTTCGTTCAAGGTTGACCGGGTGGTTTTTGAGAATAGCAGTTGCCTGACGCACGAATTCATTACATATCTCAGCGGTGAATTTTGCCTCTTTGCTGTCATCTTCCGGCACGATGGTTTTCGGTGCGACCCCGTCTTTTTTCGGGTCATTGGTCGAAACAGCCGCACTGAGTCCTTTTCCTTTGAGCGAAAGAGCCGCACGATGACCGGTTCCCGGTGCAAACTCGATCTTCACCCCGTATTTTGAAAGGTCGACTCCGTTTTTGACTGCAGCAGATATCTCGGCTGTATCGGAGATACGCCCCGCACGTCTATCGATGACCAGTCCATTGTCATCGACGGTTGCATAGTTTGCCCGAAACCCTATCATCCCGGGTTCCATTTTTATTCCACAGCCTGCTGCTTCCAGCGGTCCTCTGCCTGTATAGTATTTTTGCGGAGGATATCCGAGAAGGCTTAAGTGGGACGTATCGGAACCTGCACGGATCCCCGGAGCGACCGGATCCATAATCCCGCAGATACCTTCCGCTGCAAGTCTGTCCAGATTTGGAAGAAACGCCGCCTGTAAAGGAGTTTTATTTCCAAGACATGCGCACGGACGATCCCCTACACCATCAATAATCAGAAGAAGAATTTTGGATGCTGTCATTATCTGAATTATAGGTTGGGTGAACCTAAGTATTTTGTTTCAATACAGCACGCGGTATTCTGTTACGAGATTTGATCCGTACATCTTTGTGCTGGTTAGATCAAGACGGATCATATCTTCTTCAGATGCGATCTGCATACCCCCGACAAGGGAAGGAGTGTCACTTCCGCCAACGATAAAGGGCATGTGGATCAATCTGATCTCATCAACAAGATTGTGATGGAGCATGTGCCAGTTGAGGGTCGGTCCTCCTTCGATGATGAGTTTTTTCACGTTGTATTTTGTGTAGAGAATATCCATCAGTTTCGGGAAATCCACTCTATCTTCTCCGCAAATCAGCACGTCGACACCTTTCGTGATGAATGCTTCGACCCGGTCTTTTGGTGCCCTGGCAGAAACTACCAAAACGGTTGGGACAAGGGTCGTATCAAACACATTCGATTCAGGGGGAAGGTCGGCAAGGCTGTTCGGGATCACCCGGATCGGACTTTTTCCCGGAACCATTCTGACGGTAAGAAAGGAGTTATCGATACGTATTGTAGATGAACCGACCATTATTGCATCGTATTCCGCACGGGTCTCATGAAGAAGGATCTCAGCTTCGTGCGACATGTGCTTCATCAGTATTTTGCTGGAAATACCTTTTCCAAGGGTAAGTTTCCCGTCTGCAGTGATTTCCGAGATCATCAGCACGTGTGGTTTATTCATTGTATCCATGAGGTTTCCTTCTGATTATTATATTTAGACGATGTATAGTTATTTAGCACGCACTCATAAATCATTTTATCTACATATCCATGAATATCACATCGTTACGCCACAAACTCACGGGATGGGCCAACCCGATTGTCTGGTTTTTTGTAAAGACAGGGTTTACCCCGAATCAGATAACCCTCCTTTCGCTTTTCTTCGGGATAGGAGCAGCTATCTGCTATTTTTGTCAATCGTTTTTAGTTGGAAGTATCCTTCTGTTAATCTCAGGAGTTCTCGATCTGACAGACGGTTCGGTCGCGCGTATCACCAAGAAGAAAAGCGATTTTGGAGCGATCAGTGACTGGATCGTCGATAAATATGTGGATGGGATCGTTCTCCTTGCGATTGGATTGTCGGGGATCCCTATTATTTCCCAATTCACCGGGTTCGCACCGACTGCCGATATGTTCGTTGCAGGAGCGGCGGTTATTGGTTCGATCATGAATACGTTTATCAAACCGGTAACGTATGCGGAGATCGGCTACACCTGCAAAGAAGATGGAAAGATCTCCGACCCTCTTGAGGGGATCGGATTCTTCGGCAGACCCGAGACAATAATTGCGCTTATTTTCTTCGGGGTCATCGGTTATATCTGGATCGCAGTGATCATTGTAGCGATCTGCACGAATCTTTCTGCTCTCCAGAGAATCGTGTATCTCTGGAAAAAGCACGGGGAATATAAAAAAGAATAAGTATTTTTTTTCAAAAAAATTAGGATTAGAAATCCGTATCTGTGTCGAGTCTTGCCCCATGCCGTCTCATTTCAGGGACAGGGAGTTCGGAACGTATATCGACTTCCTCATCGACTTTGTGCGCCTCGCGAAGATGTAAGAGTTCGGCGAGAACTTCGTCGACACCTTCACCTGTGACGGTGGACATGTTGAAGTATCCATCAATGGCTTTCATATCGGATTTGTTCACGACGGAGATCATCGGAACAGAGACAATTGCATCGATCTCTTCGCGAAGTTTCATCTGATCTTCAAGCGAGTATCCGCAGTTTTCACTGGCGTCAATGATGAACATGACGAGATCTGCCACATAGATCAGAGCATTGAGTGCCTGTTTTTCGATAACATTCCGCTCATCGTCCGGTCTGTCAAGGAGACCCGGGGTGTCGATGAACTGGATCTTTCGTCTGCGTTCAGCATTCCGGTGACCGACGATCACCCCTTTTGTGGTAAACGGATAGGATGCTACCTCGGGGTCTCCACTGGAAACCAGGCGAATAAACGAGGACTTTCCTACGTTTGGATAACCGGCGACCACTATCGTGAATTCATCTGTGCTGATCGCAGGCAGTTCTCTGAGAACGTTTCTCACATCATTCATATATCTGAGAGCGTCATCGGCACGGTGAACGATCGACGCAATTCGTGCAACAGCCCGTTTTCGTTCCACCTGCGGATCAGACCAGCGCATTCCCCGGGAGATACTGGAACCTACATCACGAACATTTTTTGCAGCCCACCCGATCATTCCGAGATTCTTTTTCAGGTTCTCCATCCCGAACAATATTTCGCAGAGGTCCCGATAAAATGGCGGAAGCTCTTCGAATTCGGGAAAACTCTGGATAGTACTGACCAGCTTATCATGTGTTGCCTGAGTAATTGCTCTAACAAAATCCTCATTAGCATGGCGTTTATCTGGTTTATCCCGCATTTTTTTAGTAGCACGGCGGAAACTGCGGTCTAGCAGTTCGTCTGCTGTAAGCACGGTAGGTATTTTATCGAAATACATTTTCATCCAATCCATTTGGTTTATTACTATAGCAATCAGAAAGAATTAGTAGTATGGATTTATCACTAATTCAAAAAGATATCCTTATTACACTTATCTCGCTTTATCATCAATATTCCCATCCCGTCAAAGGTGAAGTCATCGCAGAGATCATCCGGAGAAATCCCGGTACGGTCAGAAATCAGATGCTGGCACTTAAGGTACTTGGATTAGTTGACGGCATTCCCGGACCTAAAGGCGGATATCAGCCAACGGCACGCGCATACAATGAACTCAATGTTTCATCCGATTATTCCGAGAGTGAGGTCGCCATCCTGAAAAATGGTGAACCTGTCGATGAAGTGCGCGTGCAGGAGATTGCTTTTACTACACTTACGCACGCAGATCTATGTCATGCGCTCATTAAAATAATCGGCAACGTGCGTTCGTTCGATATTGGGGACAAGATAACAATAGGTCCGACCCCGGTCAACAAACTACTCATCAAAGGAGAGGTCTTTGGAAAAGATGAGAGTAATGGCGGTCTCCTGATCTCAACGACAGAGATGACCTCGCTTCCAAAAAAGCAGATCAAGGAGTATATGAGTACTCCCCTGATTGCGCTGGAACCTGATATGACGCTCGCCTATGTCATGAAAACATTTCTTCAGAAAAGGATCCACGGTGCTCCGGTAATTGAAAACGGAAATCTGCTGGGGATCGTAACACTCACGGATATCGTCACTGCGCTGGATCATGAAGTGCCGACAACCACTCCCATTAATGAGGTGATGGTCCGGAAGGTCGTGACGATCCCGGGAGAGATGCGGCTTTACGAAGTTGTCAAACGGTTCAAGGAACAGGATATCGGCAGAGTAATCGTGACCGACAATGAGAAACCAATTGGAATATTGACCCATTCGGATATTATCCGGGTGTTTCCATCACTTTAAAGAAATTATTATCCAAACTGATAAATAGTATCTTATCACACTTTAAACTGATTAACCATGCAGAGTGAGCAGTTTACCCATAACATACGCAGGAAGCGGGTCATGAGCACCGATGGAAAAATTATCGGTCAGATTCGAAATGTTTCCTTTGATGCCCCAACAGGACAATTACAGGCATTGATCATCCGTCCGGATGCCGGTTTTGATACAACCGGTTATAAAGTCGAAAACGAGGCAATTACCCTGCCGTTTGAAGCTGTAAAGGATATTACAGACTTCATTGTAGTCGACAGATACATGCTTCGCTGAACAATAAAAATACTCACTCAATTTTATTTTTTAGAAGTATTTACGCAGAGCTTCAGCTGTTCCTTCGCCAAACGGTTTTTCCATGACATGATCTGCGGCACGTTTTGCATCGGGCGAGGCAGTTGAGGGAACAACCGAGACCCCGCCGATCTCCAGCATCGGCACGTCGTTTATTGAGTCTCCGGCAACCAGAAAATCTGCGGGTGCGAGCCCCATCAGGTTCGCAAGTTTTTCAAATGCAAGACCTTTCGTGATTCCGGGAACCTGAAGATGAATGGCAAATCCCGTGTCGATGACTACGACCGGAACATCTTTCAAAATGTCTTTTATGACATCTATTGGATAATCACGAGAAAATGCAACGTCGGAATCACGAAATTTCAAACTGAAAAGACGTAGTTCACCGTTTTTCGGCTGAAGTTCAGATACGATTTTTTCGTAGGCTGCAAGGCATATTTTCTGATCGCCGGCAACCTGTTTTTTTCCCAGAAATCCCTGACGATATACTCCGCCATTTTCTGCAATGATGTCACCATTGGTCCCGATCATATGGGAAAAGGTATCCATGAAACAGAGGGTGTTCCCTGATGCAAGAACAACAGGAACGCCGTTATCTATTATTCTCCGCATTTCATCAATGACTTCTGTCGAGATTCTGCGACGGGCATCCGTGAGGGTACCATCAATATCAGTGATAAATGCCTTGAGCATGATTAAAAATAGTATTGGGGTTAGCAGGGTTTGATACCTGCGGTTTCGACCATAAACGTGGCTTCGCCTTCCGGAAGGTTCGGGCTGTCCACAAGTCTGGCGATACGTTTGCCAGCTTTACTCTTCCGGAGATAAAAACGGAAGGTCGCAGTGTGCCCGACAATGTTTCCACCGATTGGTTTTGTCGGGTCACCAAACAGAAGTCCAGGATTTGCCATGACCTGATTTGTTACAACCGCGACGGCATTCAAATCATCAACGAGTTTGAAGAGGTCATGCATGTGCCGGTTAAGTTTCTGCTGTCTTCCGGCAAGAGTCCCGCGTCCTGCATATTCTGCACGAAACAGACTTGTCAGCGAATCAACGATGATGAGTTTTACCGGGAGGTCGGATGTTGAAAGTTCATTGGAAAGATCGCGGGCCGCATCAATCAATAACATCTGATGATCAGAGGAATGGGCACGCGCCACATGAATGTTCGCGAGGAACTCATCAGCTGTCGGAAGCGTATAACCATCTGGAAGATCGGCAAGTTCCAGCCCTTCTGCCATCTGGGTGATACGTTCCGGACGGAAGGTATTTTCCGTGTCGATGTAGAGGCAGCTTCCTCCAAGTCCGCCTAGTTCTTTTGGAAGCTGACAGTTGATCGCAAGCTGGTGTACAATCTGTGATTTTCCCGAACCAAACTCACCATAGAATTCTGTGATGGCCTGGGATTCAAGACCCCCGCCTAACAGGTCATCAAGTTCCGGCACGAGCGTTTTGAGTTTCAAAACGTCCTGTCTGCGTGCAAGAATATCTGTGCCGGTTTTGAATCCGCCGATATCGGCAATTTCCCGTGCAGCTTTGATGATCTTTTTTGTTGTTGCTTCGCCAAGTTCCGCAGCTTCAGCCAAATCGATCGGTGTTGCTGTCGCAACACTTTCAACGGTGATGTATCCTGCTTCACGTAAACGGTCAGCCGTTGCCGGACCGACTCCCGGAATGTCCTCAATATCAATTGTTGCCATATCTTCTCTAAACTCCTTTTACAGATATACTAGTAAATCAGCACGGGTCCTTATAAACCCCTAACCGCGCGGTGCGATAATGCCCCGGGGATACAGAAAAATACCGTTCTCATTGAGTGAGAGTGAGTTTTATTTTTGTAAATATCTTGAGAGTTTTCTAACTCCAATATACTTATATTCATTAGGCATCCATCTATCAACATGACTGGAAAAAATAATACCGAATACAAAAATGCCCTTACAGAAATGGCAGGCGACTTGGCAAACAATCCACTCGTCAAACCGATTTTCGACCAGATAATTTATGACTTCATTTCATCTCCGGAATGCAAACAGGCATTCATCTCTTACACAAAAAGAAAGATCACCGATAAACTTGGATTATAAAAGAGCAGATAGCCTGTCGCTGAGTGTACTTACATCAGCGGGAAGTTCTATTATCGTCTCAACATAGATACGTCCGGACCGGCACGTTCCCGTTACCTGGACCTGGGCCCCGGCAACCGGGTTTTCTTCCGTAAAAATCATCCAGACATTTTTTCCGTCGTCAAGTGACAGACCCTCGGGTCTTGGAATGACCACGCCGGAAACAGAACACTTTTTCCCTGGCGTAATCATTGATCTCATTGCCGACCCGCGCCCGACGGATAATTCGATATCCCCATATCTATTCAGACGTGCTACGGCATTCACTACTTGAATGGCATCACCCGGCAAAATCAGTACATCTGCCGCGTCCCCCCAGAGAGCAACGTTTACCGTGGTCTTCTTTGAAGATCCGGTTATCCGAACATTTCTGACATGAGATTCGGTCCCGCGCCGGGTAATAAATGATCTTATATCGGTGACGGAAACGACCTCCCCGGTCACAACAGAAGTCTGCCCTTCGGTTACATCATCTGCATCCGTTGAAAGGACATCTATTTCCTCCGGAAGAAGACTGATCACTGCTGCATCGGAAACAAGATACTCAACGATCCCCTCATCCTCTTTTCTTTGAACGCCGTCAATCGAAACACACGCTCCTTCATCCACATCAGAGAAAAGCTCGGGTTCCCAACAGACGAGACGTGCAGTTCCCGATGCATCACCAATAATGAATTCCTGAAGAGATGAGGGAGTCCCGTCGCGGCGGGTGATCTCTTTCACCTCGAATGCAACGAGAATCTTTCCAACGAGCGGCGAAGCCATGATTTCAGATGTCGGCGGTTTTTTCGTCTCCACTATCGTTACATTACTTTCGCGGAGAGCTACACACGTTATCTCTTTTTTCCCGAGACGGGGTTTTCCGATAACCTCAATGACCGATCCAACATCCAATTCAGAAACAGCCTGTGCCCGCTCGTCCCAGAGACTCATCGTCACCGTTCCCGTTGGATCACCGAGAACGATGGATGCAACAAGTCCGGGTCCTTCTCCTTCGCGGGTAAACTCATGAGGAGGTTTGATCTCAAGAATTTTGCCGAAAAAAGAAACCAGGGATGTCCGTGCCGACGGAATATCCCCAATTTTTATGTGGCTTCTCCCGAGTTCATCCACAACGAGCATGGCGGCTGTGACTTCATCTACCAGACCGCCAAGGGACTCGACCTTTTTCTCCACACGCTCATCGAACGCTTCTTTTGTAAGAAGATCCGAAACGAGCGCGTAATGCATTTTACTTCCTGTGCCAGGACGGGACGACCACGCAGGAATTCATCTCTTCATAGGTCTCGGCACGGCGCATAAGTTCAGCCTTGTCGCCGTTTACCAGAACCTCGGCACACCGTGGTCTGGAATTGTATTGGGACGACATGGAAAACCCATATGCTCCCGTATCAAGAACGGCGATGAGATCTCCGGCAACAACGTCGGGAAGGGACCGGTCTGCTGCGAGGATATCTCCTGTCTCACATATCGGACCGGTAACGGTGTAGGTCCCTACCGCGGGTTTATCCGCCTTATTTGCGATAACAACTTCATGCCATGCATCATACATTGCCGGACGAATCAGCAGATTGAATCCTGCATCGACGTTCACGAATGTCTTGTGAACTTTCTTCACCGAGTTGACTGAAGTCAGAAGGATCGTCGATTCGCCAACCATCCATCTGCCCGGTTCAACCCAGAATGCGGGGGAAATGCCTGATTTCTTACATCCTTCGAGAAACACCGGCATTACTGCGGCGGCATACTCTTCTGGAGTGGGTGCCTTGTCCAGAATTCCTTCACGATGATAGGGAATGCCAAGTCCTCCGCCGAAATCAACGAACTCAAGTTTTACACCGAGTTTTGTCACTTCATCTGCAACCTTCATGACAACGCCGCAGGCAATTGCGAACGGTTCAACTTCAAGGATCTGTGAACCGATATGACAGTGCATGCCGACCGGAACAACATATTCCATGGAAAGAGCCTCCCGGTATGCATCCAGGATCATTTCAGCCGGGATACCGAACTTACTGTTTTTAATTCCGGTCGCGATCTTCGGATGAGTGGGCACGATAATTTCCGGGTTCACACGGAACCCGATTTTTACTATTTTTTTGAGCTGCTTTGAAATGGTATTGATCTGATGGAGTTCATCAACAGAGTCAACAGAGATCCTGATCCCCTTTTCGATCGCAGCACGAAGATCTTCTTCGGTCTTTGAACTGCCGTTGTAAAGCAGTTTTTCTGCAGGCATGCCGGATTCAAGTGCTGCACGCATCTCGCCAAGTGAGAAAATATCAGCACCCGCACCTTCGCGTGCAAGTGTCTGGAAGAGAACAGGATTTTCGTTTGCCTTGGCTGCATACAGTAATTGAACGTTTTCTGAATATTTTTTCAGGGCCGCCTCGTAACGTCTGAAGTTTCCGCTCACGTGATTTTCATTCGTGACATAGAGCGGGGTTCCATACTTCTTTGCAAGAGCCACACAATCTGCGCTTCCGCAGAAAAGGTGACCATTTTTGACTGACAGTGAGTCGGGAAGATTCATCTTAACCTCTGATTCCGTATTTCTTCATGCGTGAAATTGCTTCATTAATTCTTTCGACTGGGCGGGTAATGGCAAAGCGGACGTATCCTTCACCCGATACACCAAATCCGGTCCCGGGCGTTACGACGATTCCAGCCTCATTCAACATTTTTGCAACGAATTCAACTGAATCCGGAACCTTCAGCCAGAGATAAAACGAGGCTTTTGGAACAGTAACGGTAAATCCAAGAGAACGAAGCCCGGCAACAAGTGCATCACGGCGTTCCTGGTATATCGCGCATGCCTGCGCAACAGAATCCTGGGGTCCGGTTAGTGCAACGATCGCTGCCCGCTGAATTGCGTCAAAGACACCTGAATCGATATTCGTCTTAACTCTGCCGAATGCTTCGATAAGGTTTGCATTTCCTGCACACATACCGATACGCCATCCCGTCATGTTGTAGGTTTTTGAAAGGGAATGGGTCTCAAGTCCGACATCCATTGCCCCCTTCGCCTGAAGGAACGAAGGTGCTTTATACCCGTCGAAAGAGATTTCCGAGTAAGCATTATCATGAACAACAATGATATCATTGTCCCTTGCAAACTCAACGGTCTCTTCAAAGTAATCCATGGGTGCTACAGCTCCGGTCGGATTGTTTGGATAGCCAATGAACATAAGTTTTGCACCGTCTAGAACATCCTTTGGAATCGTAGAGTAATCCGGGAGGAAGTCATTCTTTTCCAGAAGGGGCATAGGGTAAGATTTTCCCTCGGCAAAAAGGGTAGAGGTCTTATAGACAGGATATCCCGGATCGGATACCAGAACATAGTCTCCCGGATTCACGAATGCCTCGGGTATATGAGCGATCCCTTCTTTGGAACCGATCAAGGCAAGGATCTCTTTTTTCGGGTCGAGCTTCACGCCAAAACGCTTGTCATACCAAGCGGCGACCGCCTGCCGGTATTCCAACATCCCGAGATAGTCAGGATAGTGGTGGTTTACCGGATCCCGTGCCGCTGCACATAACGCATCAACAATGTGCGTTGGTGTCGGCAAATCAGGATCCCCTACACCGAGATCGATCAAATCAACGCCCTCGGCACGCTTCTGTGCCTTCATCGCATCTATCTGGGCAAAAAGATACGGGGGTAAGTTATCCAGCCGCTTTGCGTACATTGTTGTACTTATTGAACGTGCAATAAATTAAGTCGTTCGTAAGAGGATGTGCCCCGGATCATGTGATGATGGTTATGAAAACAGAACAAAAAATAAAGCGAGAGAATAAGGAGGAGATTTATTTTTCTGAGATTGATACGAAAAAATTATGCCGAGGCATTTGTTGGTGCCGCGGTCATCTTAGGCATGTAAATTGCCTGACGAGCATCACGGAAATTAAATTTCTCGATGATAAGTCCGCTTTCCTTCAGCCGTCTCAGAGCGTATCGGACAGTGCGTGGTGCAAGTCCTGTGCTGGAGACTATATCCTTGTGCGTCTGAGAACCGGTCCGTTCGAGTAACTGGTAAACTGTGACACACGACTTGGGCATGTTAGTTCTCTGCATACAAGATAATTGGTTTAATACTATATAATACCTTTCCAAATTTGTTCTGATAGTCAAGAACAATATCATTGATATTACATATTAAGTTTGTAACCACACATACCAATAAGATTGTCATACGGGAGTTTGTTTGATGCAATACGGCAGGAAAATAAGATTAATCATCCCCGCCCCACAAACAGAAAAAACATAATGTTCACCATTTCCGAACGTCGCGCTATTTGTATCATGGCAACAGTGATCCTGATACTTGCCGTGTTGTATTTTGGAACGACATACGCCCTCCCGGATAAAGGAGCGATTCCTTATACATCTGAAATACAAGACGGAGCACTTGTCTATCTCGAAGGTGTTGTCCTTGATACAAAAATCACCAGCACCGGCGGGCATCTTATAGTAAATGTCTCGGGCGTGGATGTTTTTGTTCCTGAGGGAGGAACCGATCTGAATCTTCAGGACGGAGACTTGGTGAAAGTGATTGGAAAAGCAGACACGTATTCCGGAAAAAAAGAGATCGTTACCAATGGAATCTTGGACATCACCGTCCTGTGAGAACTTAATAATTTTAGCCGACATATATCATAAGAATGACGACCCTTCCCACCTCCGGAGAACATATTGATCTTCTGGTTCTCCGGGAAATCCGGCAACGAGAGCGGATCAATGTGTATCTCTACATGGATGAAAACATAGCAAAAACGTCTAATGTCGCAGATGACGTGGAAAAATACCGGATGGTGGATATGGACTTCCGACCAGTCCTTGAAATCGAAGACTGGTTCAAAAATATGCAAAAGCAGATGAAACAAATCGGGGGACCGGGAGCAAACATCGAAGAAATGCTGAAAGAGCAACCGCTCACCGCAGAGATCCTTGAGACCGGAACGATGCAGACGGCGGTCGGACCACGGGAATATATCAAAGCACTCCTTCCATATCTCGACGAAATGGAGGAGATCGAGGTTCGGGACGCGAAGGGATTCAGATAAACGAGGCGCGGGCCCTAATACATAAGAACAGCCATGATCTCAAACTCTTTTTGAAAATCTGTGACCATCTTTTTCTGCCAGAAAATCAAGCTCTGATACATAATCCGGACTATGCCTTAACTGATGGAGAAAAAAATGTTCGCTCCACCTGAAAACATAAAGATTCCAGAACATATCCAGTATGCGTCCCTCAGACTAGGATTCCCGGTAAATTTTTTCTGTATCGATCATAATTACTGGAATGGTATCTAATGAATGTAAAAATCCGTCTTTGGATGTGCCAGGGTCACCTTCTCCGATAGATCAGGATACCGATTAGAAGAATGACAACACCGCCGGCAAGCAGAAACCTGACGTCAAAGCCGATCCCTACTGAAAAAGGATCTTTCTCAAAATCTTTATTCCAGTCAAAGTCAAAAACCTCCGTGTAATACTCAGCTGCCTCCGGACTCTGAATAATCAATCCGGCTTCCCGGTTGTTGTTAGGGGAATTGAAATTCCAATTGATGGAACTTACCAGGACATATTCATCGTCCACGATCAATCCTTTGTTATGGAGTTTTGTGAGATAATTTCCTGGGATCAGCAGTTTTGCTGAAATGCCTGAGCCCATTCTATTCAAAGACGCAACCAGTTCATCGTTGTCCGCATCATCTTCCGTGTTGTAGTAGACTCCATCCAGCATTACGCGAAGTTCAGCCCCGCGTTCTCCTGCTTCAAGGAGTTCGGCAAGCCAGGTATTTTCACCATCAGGATAGGGAGAAATATACGCCTCCTGAATGTCAATGGAGTTGGTCGCTTTCTCAATCATATCCGGAACAAGGTAACTGGTATCAGGTGAGATGACCGGAGTAACGACTACATTGTAAAGTGTCTTTTCAGAGAAATGCGGGATGATATCGACATCCGACCACGTGAGAGGGAACGATTCATCATCGGGAACGTAAGGATAAATATCATACCCGGAAAGGTCATCCGTGAACACCCTCGTAAAATACTCCGCGACCCCCGTATCACGAACCACGACACCCCAACCCCTGTTTCCTTTTGTTCCCGTAAGCGGGATGCCGCTTGGTTTAAAGTTCTCCGAGAGGATGACAGTGATGTAATCATCTGCCACGAGATATTTGGTGTGCAGATACCTGTATCGTGCCGGAAGATTTCCCTCGCTCTCAATAGTACTGACGGAAACTCCCGCTTCTTTCAGATAATTCAGCACACCTTTCTCTTCATCTGAAATGCCTCCAACAGGACCACCTTCCATTAACAGGGTAACTTCTACACCCCTTTTTGCGGCTTCTGCAACTTCTTCTGCCAGTTCCGGATGGGTAAACTCATACATTGAAATTATAAGAGTATTCTTGGAATCACGTATGACTTTGCTGACGGTATCATACGAACAATCCGGAGAAACGAATAGCGTCACCGAATCAGCGGTGAAGGTTTCAGGGAGAAAACGGCTCTGCCCGATTTTATAGATACGATCGTCCCAGACACCATCTGTATATATATGGACTCTGCCATTCGAATTCTCAAGTTTGTCAGGCCAAGATATAGTTTGCACAAGGATCCCACCCGAGTAAAGCGAAAGATCATCACCGGTGTTCGCCATCTGGAACCTCCCGCTCTGCAAAACATTTGGGGTCGTCCCGCTTTCAAGGATCTCATGATCAGGAAGCGTGCCCCATATTTGAAAATATGCCGTGGCATTTCGGGCAACGATCACCCGACCGTCGGAAATTGCCCCGGCGGGAAATGAAATGGTTCCCTCTCCATCGGACACTGTCCATCCCGATAGCGCACCCGTTCCTTCCAGAACGAAATACTCATCACCGTCTCCCGATGAATATCCGTCCGGACAGAATTCGCTCAGAACAAAAGCTGAAGCAGGTGAAACAAGAATTAACAAAAACAAAAATGAAACCAGCAACCTCTTCATATGATTTTTTTTGTATTTACGGCACAGTATTAATGTATGTCGAATGGAACCGTGGTAAAATTCGGTGGGAGCCTGATGGATGTTGCGGGCAAAATCCTTTTTGAACTTCCAAAATTCCCGATGCTGATCGTTCCGGGCGGCGGGATTTTTGCCGACATGGTTCGGGAAGAAAAGTCTGACGACGACACAAGCCACTGGAGAGCGATAGCTGCCATGGAAAAATACGGAAGATATCTTTCCACCTTCGGATATCCAGTTACAAACGAACTTTCGATGCCGGAGGAACCCACAATATTTTTGCCGGAACGTGTGCTCAGAAAGGAAGACCCCCTGCCTCACTCCTGGGATACCACCTCTGATTCAATAGCTGCATGGATCGCAGGACGTCTTGAATGCCCGCTTCTTGTAATAAAATCAACTGATTCAGCTGCGGATCTTGTTGACCCGTCGTATTATTCGACCCTCAAAAAGAGCGGCATTTCTGCAAAGATAATCAACGGGCGGATAACAGGCAGTGTAAGGGAATATTTCCAAGCCACACGTTTATTATAATCGAACACCAATGGAATAAGGAGTTTAATCGTATGGCAACAATAAGATGTACATCCTGTAATGCCCCGCTCGCGGAGCGCGGTGCAACCGAGTTTAAATGCCCAGACTGTGGAGAAACAATCTACCGCTGTGCACAATGCAGAAAGCAGAGTGTGAAATACACCTGCCCGAAATGCGGATTCCAGGGGCTCTGAAACTTCATGGGTGAAGTTGCAGTTATTTTAAAAATAATGCCGGAATCTCCTGAAATTGATATTAACAAACTTCAGGAAGAAATTAAAGCAAATGTACCTGGTATCGAAGATATGCGGGTCGAGCCGATTGGCTTTGGTCTTTCAGCAATAAAGATTGCAATGATCACCCAGGATGAGGAAGGAGCCGGTGACAATGTTGAGGGTTTGTTTTCCAAGATTGCCGGTATCGAGCGTGTAGAGATCGAAAGTCTCAACCGCATGCTCTAAATAATTTTTTTCTTTTCTCCATCTGTTCCAAAACCCGTCCCTATTCTATGAAAAGTATCCAGCTAGAGAATTATTAACAACTCCCGTATCATAATACATGTACCATGCCGGAAATATCACTAAAAGTTGATAGTGCCTATCCTGAAGATCAGGGAAACGGCAAAGCACGCCTCGATCCGGATGCCATGCAGGCATTGGATGTGCGTGCAGGTGACCTTGTCAAAATCACCGGAAATACATCCACCATAGCTAAAGTATGGCGTTCCCTTGAAAATGACTGGAACCAGGAAAAAATCAGAATAGACAAATATACCCGGGCAAACGCCGGTGTAAATCCGGGAGACCGCGTCACCGTCGAAAAAGTTGAAGAACAGATCTCAGCAACCACCGTGACCCTCATACCCCCGGGAGATATTTCACCATCTTTCCCCAGTGATGACGATGAATATCTTATATCGCTCATCAACTTCCCCGTCACGAAAGACGATATCATTCCGGTAAAAACCTACCATCCCGGTTCGCCGATAGAATTCAAAGTGTCAATGATCGAACCGGAAAATGCCTGTATCCTGACAAAAAATACTGACCTCATCTTCGAAGATGAAGAAGGATTTGACGGCACGAAATCCATCACCTACGAAGACATAGGCGGATTAAAAAGTGAACTCAGGCGCGTTCGTGAAATGATAGAGCTCCCGCTCCGTCATCCGGAATTATTCGATACACTGGGAATCGAGCCGCCAAAAGGTGTCCTGCTCTACGGTCCGCCAGGAACCGGGAAAACGCTCATCGCAAAAGCTGTTGCAAATGAAAGCGGGGCCCACTTTATCCCGATAGCCGGTCCTGAAATCATCTCCAAATATTATGGTGAATCTGAGCAAAAACTCCGTGAAATATTTGAGGAAGCAGAGGACAATGCTCCTTCAATCATCTTTATCGACGAACTCGACTCCATCGCCCCGAAACGTGAAGACGTGAACGGCGAAGTCGAACGAAGGGTCGTTGCCCAGCTTCTGACCATGATGGACGGTATTTCCGACAGAGGACAGGTCATTGTGATCGGGGCGACAAACCGTCCCGATGCGATCGATCCGGCACTCAGGAGACCCGGAAGATTTGACCGGGAGATCGAGATCGGTGTCCCTTCCGAAGCTGACAGGATGGAAATCCTCCAGATCCATACCAAAAACATGCCGTTTGAAGGAATGGCGAAACTGAAGGACCTTCGCGATCAGAATCCTGACGAAGAGGTTATGGAACAGGTATTATCCCAATATGAAGCATCCCGGGACAAACTCCTGCTCAGTCTTGCAACACTCGCCAAAGGATTTGTCGGGGCCGATCTTGCAGCACTCGCACGCGAGGCCGCAATCCGAGCCCTTCGCCGGCAGATAGATGTTGCCAATCTCGATTCCGAAAAAATCCCGGAAGAAATCCTCAGAAAACTTGAGGTAACGACCGCAGATTTCATAGCCGCATCCAGGGAAGTATTCCCATCTGCAATGCGGGAGATTTCCCTCGAAACTGCAAACGTTGTATGGTCTGATATCGGGGGGGCTAAGGACGCGGTCCGTGACGTACGTGAGTCCGTGGAATTCCCACTCACAAAGAAAGAGACCTTCGCAAAACTCGGCATCCGTCCGCCAAAAGGAGTTCTCCTTTATGGTCCGCCCGGAACCGGGAAAACGATGATCGCAAAAGCCGTTGCAAACGAGAGCGGCGCGAACTTTATCGCCATCAAAGGTCCGGAACTTCTATCCAAATGGGTAGGTGAATCCGAAAAAGCAGTCAGGGACATCTTTAAAAAAGCACGGCAGGTTGCCCCGTCAATCATTTTCTTCGACGAACTCGATTCACTGACTCCGGCACGCGGAGCGGGTGACGGAAACCACACAACGGAGAATGTCTTAAACCAGATCCTTACCGAGATGGACGGTATCGAGGAACTGAATGACGTTATGATATTAGCAGCCTCGAACCGTCCTGACATCATTGACCCCGCTCTCCTTAGAAGCGGACGCTTTGACAGACTTGTCTACATTCAGGAGCCAAACGAAGCTGATAGAGAAGAGATCCTTTCAGTGCATATGCAGAATATGCCAATCGAAGGATCGATATTTGACGAAGTTATTGAGGACATCTCCGGACTGGATGACCCATCATTCGAAACTCTTGCTGCAAAATATGAAGGAAAAACCGTAACGACCAAACAAATCAAGACCTCCGTGAAAAAATATGACAAAGGCACAGCACTGCCATATTTAGAAGAGAGAAAACGCGTTTCAGCCGCGTTCAAAAAGCACCATGTCACTTTGAAGGACCCGGTAAAAACCGATTTGATTCGGAGGCTGGCAAAAGAAACTGCCGGATATGTGGGGTCTGACCTGGAAGGTCTCTGTCGTGAGGCCGCAATGCATGCACTTAGAAATGACGCTTTCATTGTTTCTGGAGAGGATTTTGAAGAAGCGAAAAAACGGGTCCATGCAACGATGAATGAGCATGTGCGTGAGTATTATACAGCGATATCCCAAAGATTCAAAGGTGGACTGCCAAAAGAAGCCCAGAATCTAATGGAATACCAGTAACCTTTTTTATTCTTTATCCAGCCCGATCACACGTTCCGGATGAGCATACACGGTAAACCGTCCATCCCTCGTGAAACATATCAGTGTGATCCCGCTTTCCTTTGCGAGACACACTCCTGCCAACGTAGATGCAGCCCGTGAAACAATAATTGGAATACCGGCATTTGCCGCCTTCACCACCATCCCGGAAGGTTGGCGTCCCGTACATCCGAGAACACAGGATGACGGATCAAGCTTATCCAGAACCATTCTCCCGATCACTTTGTCCACGGTATTATGCCGGCCTATGTCACTGGAAATTGCCGCCTGCTTATGATCGTGATACAAAACCGAACAGTGCAGACCGCCCGTTTCATTCCAGACATCTGCATTCAGAGTCTCGCGGATTTTGAAGATTTCCTCAGGGGTGATTTTTGCATTGGATGTTACACGACCCGCAGGGAGTCCAGGGTCAAACCCGCCTGCTGATTCAAGAGAACCGGCAATTTCTGCCACGCTTCCCGCTTCTACAAAGACACTTTTTCCCTTTACGCAAACCGAACGGATATCATGTGCGATACCTGCTGCCGTAAAAAATCCCGCTCCCAACTCTTCCAGCTGGTCCATACTTGCGACCATCGAAAGATATTTTTTACCGTTCAGATAAAGGTTGATTTTCTGTTCAATGACGATAACATCCTCTATTTTATCGATTTTCCCGTCTTTGTAACGAAGTCCCGGCACACGGGTGACCATATTTTCATACATTATTTCAACCGTTTGAGTTCTTCAAGTGTGGCGTCCGGATGAGTTTTGAGATACGCGGCAACTTTGGGTTTGTGAAGAAGCGTGCAGTTTGTGCAGGCCCAGACTTTCTGACCGCGGGACGTACTGTCGATCCATTCACCGAGTGATTCATCATGACAGGGATAAAACGGACAGTAGCAGAAATCACAGGATTGTCCTTCAAAGTGACACGGGTAATACGGGCATCCTTCTTTTTTCCATTCGAACCAGCCGGTATCCCCATATCTGGAATAGATGAAGTAGGAGGGACCAGTCACTGAGATAGTTCCTTCATGACGTTTTACTGCCTCCATCACTCCACGAAGGACCGCAGCATAGATACGTTCTCCCGGTTCGGTAAAGGTCCCCGTATAGGTGTATTTGACCGGTCCTTCACACGCGGCGATCACTGCATCGGAAGTGGTACCGGTGAAGTCTCTTTCAAGGAGCCGGAGTGCGTGGGCTTTTGCTTCGGTTACGGTGATTATGGTTTCAAGAAGGGCAGCATCGGAAAAGCCTTCATTGGAAGTTACGATGATATTTATGGTATGAGGTTTGGTCGGGTCTGGATTAGGATTGGAGACACCTGCGGTAACAAAGACCGTGATGTAATCATATTGAAGAACGCATAGATCCTGCATCCAGACAGCGGTCAATAGACCAAATGCATCGTCTGCATAATGCGCATCCGCAAGGAGTTTTCGGATGAAAACGATGGGATCATCGTGGCAAAAGTCTTTTTCTACGGTGTGATTTAAGAGGGTGGAAACGTGCCGGAGACCTCCGTCAACTCCTGTACTGACTGCTTTGAAGTCGCCTCTGACATACAGGGTGTTTTTGTCGTAATGATACCGCATGAGAATGTTCTTATTGTATTTTGGCGGTATGGTTATTTAGTGTGTCTGATGATCAGTGAGTTTTTGACGGGAAGTCCTGTTAAGGCGGGGTTTCATAATCCAAATTTGAAAGAGTCTGCCAAATGAAAATAAATCACAGAAAAATTATCCAAAAAATATTGGAGTAGCACGTTTAGAATCGGTTCACAAAAAATTCAGTTCAAAGTAATCCGGTTCCTGAATTGTTAGGTTGCGCAGCACACGTTTAACCAGCACATTAGAATAAAATAGTAGTATTTTCGTAACACAATCAGTATTTTTTGTGTGTCACATTACATTTCCCTGGATTTACATTAATGGATCCGGCTGCTTTCCCATATCTTCGACCGGAAGTTTTGTATTTTTGACTAAGATCTGCTGATCAGTATCATTAAGCCGTTCCAAAACCAGTTTTTTTCCAATAGGAGTCATAGCATAGACAGGGACACCGATCCCACCTTGAATAAGTGCTTTGGATACAGCCGCACGAACATATTTTGAAGCACAGGCAAATACCAGATCAGATACAGAAACGAGGCGTTCTGCATTATCTGCGCTCTTAACACCGGATGTATGAACTGCAATAATTATTGATTCAGGATAATTTTCACGAATCAGTTCGGCGAGTTCGTGCTGAGATCCCGAGACGGTAACCGCGATCTTTGTCCAGCCCTCTTTTTTTGCGCGCTCCATACCTGCAAGAACATCCATTCCTGCGCTTGTTTTATCGATAACAATCCCGCCGGCTTCTTCTATTTTTCTGATAACTTCCGGGTAAGGCGTCGTTGAAACAAGTCCCGACATCCGTCCGCCAAGTCCCTGAACAAGTTCCGGACTTCGAACAATTACGGAGCCTGCACCATCAGAACAAATTACTGCTGCGTCTAATGTTTTCGTTTTGAGACCAGTGCTCATCAACTCAGAAGCCCCAAACAAAACAAAGGATTCCTTGTCCAGGACTTCACGATCCTTTGTGCACATTCCAAATTTCTGGATACGAAACTCGATATTTTTCTGCACAGCCTCTTTCGTAATCGGGTCAACCGGCATGGCGAATCTTTTTGCAAGCGGGCAGAAGTGAACTCCCGGCTCTCCGACTTCCACTACTTTTCCATCTCTGATAACGACTTTCGTCATCCCTACTGCTTCTATTATATGTTCATCCGTCATTTTTCCGATGGATAGATATGACATCCACATCAACATAAATCCAATGAAAGGATCACGATATTTTGAATTAGACGCTGCACGCGGTGTTGCTCTTATTCTGATGATCATGTATCATATCCTCTTCTGCCTCTATTTCTTTGGAACAGGGCTGATTCCCTGGTTCGATCCGTATGTCATGTCAGGGGCCCCGATCGCATTTTTATTTGTAGTGATCGCCGGAATATCCCTTGTTCTTTCCGTCGGTCGGGAAACCAGTCCCGTCAAATCTGCAAAGAAATTATTTTTCCGGGGGATTTATATCCTCTGTTTCGCGGTCGTAGTAACGCTGGTTACCTGGCTCGTCTATCCGGAGGAAGTAGTCGTTTTCGGCATTCTTCATCTGATAGGATGCGCCACGATCCTTGCCATCCCGTTTGTCGTGATGAAAGTAAAGCCGTTCATATCCTTGGCATTCGGCATGATCTGTATTGTTTTGTCGCCAATCATTTCCATGCTCAGGGGACCTGCATTCCTGCTTCCATTTGGTATAATGTATAACGGATTTGCGACACTCGATTACGAGCCGCTCATTCCATGGTTTGGGGTTATGCTTCTCGGGGTTGCTCTTGGCTCGGTCATCTATAAAGGGGGGATCAGACAGGGTATTTTAACAAAACTCGGCACAATGCCGCGTGTCTTTTCTCCACTTTGTTTTATCGGGCGTCACACGCTGATCATATATCTGATCCATGTTCCGATCATTATCGGAGTACTGATGCTTTTTGGTCTCGTTACCCTTTAACGATATTTTCTTTTATCCAGGAGTCGACTTAATAGCATCATGTCACAGCGAGCCGCAGATGCAGTTTTTCAGGCATTGTTCTCCCTAACAGATATAAGAGTGATTCTCCGGACCACTGCTCCAGATCATTCTCTTGACGAGGACCAGAAGGCAAAAACCACCAAGGCTCTCGCATCGGTGGAAAAACAGATTGCCATACTGAAAGAGGAACTCTTATGAAATGCTGTGATAACATAGAGGCCAGGATGGTCGATGAAACATCCATCAATCTTGATCCAATTCAGGTGGGAGGCCGTCTGACACCGGAGGCAATGAAGGCGATGATTGCCTGGGGAGATGGTTACTCAGTCTGCGATAACTGCCGGAAACCGTTCCGCCTGGATTATATTGAAAAGCCTCCTCTGAAAGACTTTCATGTAGATGTTGCCGAGTGGCTTGGCATGGCACAGGCCCGAACGGTTCCCGGAGCACGGCGCGGATTCCAGCAGGTCGCCGGAACCTATGTGGAAAAAGGGGATCCGGTCTTGATTGGGGCACTTGCACACTATACTTCCTATTTGTCTGTCGAACTTCAGAAAGGCGTCGTTCGTGAGATCCCAAAGACGGCTGACAATCATATTACTGCAGAGGACACTGCGAACAGGATCGAGGATGTTATCCGTGAGTTTGGAACTGCCCCAAAACTACTTTACATTGACCATGTGGATTACCAGTTCGGGAACATGCATGATGTGAAAGGGATCGTAAAAGTTGCTCATCAATATGATGTGCCGGTCCTCTACAATGGGGTTTACACCGTTGGGATCATGCCGGTAAATGGGAAAGAGCTCGGGGTGGATTTCATTGTCGGCTCGGGTCACAAAAGTATGGCCGCACCTGCCCCTTCAGGAATTCTTGCCGCAACAGAAGAGCGTGCCGAAGAAGTTTTCCGCACGACCCAGATGGAGGGAGACATTTCCGGACGGAAATTCGGTATCAAAGAAGTAGGCATTCTCGGTTGTTCACTGATGGGCGCCCCGATCGTCGGACTCCTGGCATCATTCCCTGCCGTGAAAGAACGTGTCAACCACTTCGACGAGGAACTTGCCAACAGTAAAATCATCGTGGATGCTCTTCTTTCCATAGACGGAACGAAGATCCTTTCCGAGTATCCGAGGAAACACACGCTCACGCGGGTCGATACGACCGGTTCGTTCGATCTTGTCGCGCAGACACACAAGAAGCGGGGCTTTTTCCTTTCAAGTGCACTCAGCAAAAAAGGTATCACCGGAATTATTCCGGGTGCAACAAAGGTCTGGAAAATCAACACCTACGGCATGACCAGAAAGCAGGCTGAATATGTTGCAGACACGTATCTCGAAATTGCCGAGACAAACGGTCTAACCATTAACTAATCCTATGTTTTTTCATCTTATCGTAACTGATGACTGTAATCTCTGTTGTTCATACTGTAGAGCGAAGATGTTTGAGGAGGAGGATCCGGCAGGGCATTCTCCCGGAACGATCGATGAAACGATCTGCGAGAATCTGAATTTTCCGCTAGCCGATCTCTATACTTTTCTCGAAAAAGACAAGGATGCTGTCCTCACGTTCATCGGGGGAGAACCGCTTCTCCGTATAGATAAAATAATAGAGATCATGGACTATGCACCGATAAAACGGTTCATGCTCCAGACAAATGGAACACTCCTTGCAAAACTTCCGACGGAGTATACAAACCAGTTCGAAACGATCCTTATTTCCATCGATGGAAATAAAGATCTCACTGATAAGCACCGTGGAGAAGGAATTTATGATATGGTCATTTCCACAGCCCAGACCATCCGTAAAAATGGATACAACGGTGAACTTATAGCCCGAATGACCATCGCAGAAGATACAGATATTTTTTCTGCGGTAACACATCTGGCAAACTATTTCACTTCTATTCACTGGCAGATGGATGCGGATTTCACCGGTGATTTTTCCCACCGCAGATTTGCCGTGTGGAGTAAGGAGTATAATGCCGGAATACGAAAACTTGTTTCCGAATGGGTTTCGAGAATCGAAAGAACCGGTGCCGTTCCAAAATGGTATCCGTTTCTTTCAACAACGGAGGACCTCCTGCTTGGACGTTCGTCTAAACTCCGCTGCGGATCGGGTTATGCAAATTACAGTATTATGACAAATGGCTGGATCGCTCCCTGTCCAATCATGGTAGGGATGGCGGATTATTATGCAGGGCACATAAAAGATGCCGACCCTGCGCATCTTCCCGAGATTCCTATCGGGGAACCTTGTCTTTCCTGCGACATTTATGGATTCTGCGGAGGGAGGTGTCTCTATTCAAACATTGTCAGACCATGGCGCGATGAATACCAACTCGTTTGCGATACGATCCGTAATTTACACGATGCTTTGATAGAGAACCTGCCGCGTATTCAAAAAATGCTTGATGAGGGAACGCTCTCAATGGATGCATTTTCCCATACGAGATACAACGGCTGTGAGATAATACCCTGATACTATGGAATTAATTTTGATTTGTATCCTGATTGGATGCGGTCTTCTTGCCGGATTTATGTCAGGACTTCTGGGAGTCGGCGGCGGATTTATATTTGCGCCGGTAATGTATTTTGTTCTGCAGAAGTCCGGTGTCCCAGACGAGATAGCTATATTGGTAGCTTTCGGTACGAGTCTCGCTGCGGCATTTCCAACAGTACTCACGAGTGCTATTGGTCACTCGAGAAAGGGCAATGTGATCTGGCGGGATGCGATTATTATGGGATTATGCGGTACGGTTACCGGTTTTATCGGAGGGACGGTCGCCACCTATCTTCCGGTAAGAGTTCTCACGATTTTGTTTGGCATAATGCTCGTGATCGGCGCGATCCGCCTGGTTACATCTCTCCCTTCAGGTGAGGGAGAAAAAATGGCCGCGCCGCTTGCAGGAAGCATCGGCGGAGTAACCGGTTTTATGTCGGGACTTTTAGGCGTCGGCGGCGGAACGATACTTGTTCCAATGATGGTCCTTCTTGGAAAATTCACGATGAAAAAAGCCACGGCAACTTCTGCTGCGGCAATTATATTTATTACTCTTGGGGGAATCCTCTCATATTTGGTGAACGGATTATCCGCAGGAGTGGATCTGTCAGCTTACGGATTTTATCTGGTAGGATATATTGATATTTTCATGTGGGTGATCCTCGTTTTGACAGCGATCCCGATGGTGTTACTTGCAGTCAGAGTCTGCGGGCGTGTTTCGGATGTGTGGCTCCGCCGGATATTTTTCGTTTTAATGATCATTATTGCTGTGAAAATGCTTTTTGCGGGTTAATGTCGGTGAAAAAAAGGGGAATTACTGAGACAGACCTTTAACAAAGGCATCTATTTTTTCATCTTCATTATTTTCTTTCTTGACAATATCCAGAACAGATTCATATCCTGCTCTCTCCTTAAGCAAGCTTCCGCCAGAGGAAATAACCAGATGGACTTTGCTTTGGGGAAGTGTCTGCAGAAGTTTTCTGACAGCAGGGGTTATTTTTCCGCACCATAAGGGGGAAATCACGATAAGTTCATCAGCGCCATCAATGTTTCCGTGGATTGTGATGGTGACGTCTTTATTTTTCAAAGCGTATTGTCCCGCTCTGGCATATCCCAGCAAACCATCCCAGTTCATATTATCAGTAATCTCAATAGCTTCTGTAGATAATTTTTGTGCGATTTTCTCTGCGATCCGCCGGCTGTTTCCGGTTCTTGAAAAATATACAACAGTGTATTTCATAATTTTACCTCTTCAGGTTACTAATTACATTATCATTTCTTCATTTAAAAGTAATTGTAGAGGATAATTCTGTTGTTTTCATTGCCCCGATCTTTTTTGCCTTTCTCGCCTTTGATCATTTAATGCGAAGGATATCCAGCATTCTAAGAAAAACGATCCGGAACTTTGCCGGAATACAACTCATTCACCTATGGGTCCCTCGCCACTCTCCATGCATTTTCATGGATCCTGTCAATATGTGTGACATAAAAAAGAATTATTCAAGAGGTGCTTTTTCCTCTTTGATGAAAATGCAAAGAATGAGGGTCACAATCGCAAGTACAACCGAGACCACAAATGCCATGTCAAATCCTAGGGAGAGAATTTCTTTCGCAATATTTGAAGCAGGAATTTCAGTAATACCTGAGTGTTTCACCCCAGTCACAACGCCGATAATCAGAAACAGATTGTAAACCGCAACACCGATCGTCATCGGGGCAAACCGTTCAAGACCGGTGATACTCGAAATCATACCCTGTTTAGAGGCAGATACTGCCCCCATGATCAAAGTCGTCAGAGGTGTCGAGGTAAGTCCAAGACCAAGACCAATCAACGTAAGGGCCGTTATGATAACACCAAGTCCCGTAACTGGACTAAGGTGTGAAAGAAGAAAATACCCTATGCCAATAAGAACTACTCCACCCATTACCAGATACTTGATTTTCCCAACCAGTTTTGCATAGATCAGCCCGGAGATCACACCGGTAATCATCATTCCAAAAGAAAGAGCAGTAAGGATAAGCCCGGCATTTCCGGTCGAGATACCTTGTACATACTCTAGATAAAATGGAAGCAGATAATTTGCTCCTCCAAAGGTAAAATACAGAAGTGCGAGAATGACATTCAGAATCACAAATGACCGGCTCCTGAAGAGACCGAAATCGATCAATGGTTTGTCATAATGAAGTTCTCTCCAGACAAATCCGCCAAGGCCAAAAATAGCAAGAATTATTGATATGATGATTGGAAGAGAGGACCAGCCAAGAGTAAATCCTTCTGAAATGGTAAAGAGAAGTGCCGCAAGTCCGACGAAAACAAGGATTGCGCCCGGTATGTCAAATCCCTTCAGGGAATCGCCATCCGGTTTGTTGCCCGGAATCACGAAAAGTCCAATAATGATGGCTATGATGCCGACTGGGACATTAATAAAGAAGATCCAGTGCCAGGAAAGATATTCGGTAAGGAAACCTCCAAGCGTCGGGCCGAGAGCCATTCCGATACCTGCAAAGAGAATGACAAGAGACATACCTTTTGCACGTCTGTCCCCCGGCATGAAGGTTGATAACATTGCCGGTGCAACGACCATCATCAAAACCCCACCGAGTGCCTGTATTATTCTGGCAACGAGCAATATCTCAAACGAACCTAATAGATCCGGGAAAAATCCACAGGAGAACGAACCTATAACGAAAACAGAAAATCCTACGAGGAATATTTTTTTAAGTCCGAGGAGGTCAGTGAGTTTGCCGACAATGAGCAGCGATCCCGCGATGACGAGGAAGTATATGGTACTGACCCAGGCAACCGAAGAAGTTGTCAGGTCAAATGCTTCTGCAATACTTGGGAGAGCAATATTTACGATAGTCCCGTCAAGGGATGACATGAAAGAGGCAAAAGAGGCCGCAATTAGTATAAGTATCAGAGTCTTTCCCGACGGAAGATTATCTTGCATAAATAGTATGAAGGTTTTTTCTTTATAAATTCATCATCTGAATGCTTATCCAAAGTCATTATTAGGATATCACACGTATTTGTGTTCATGAGCGATACTGTAGTTGAAGCAAAAAAGGATGCCGGTTACCGCGCGGCAGATATGATAAAGGATGGTATGATTGTCGGACTTGGAACGGGCTCTACAGTTTTTTTCGCAATGGAACATCTCGCTGAACGAATAAAATCAGAAGGTCTGAATATTCTGGGTGTTCCAACTTCCAACCAGACGGCAATGCGTGCTGAGGAGTACGGGATCCCGCTGACGACACTTTCCCTTCATCCTGTTCTTGACCTAGCCATTGATGGGGCGGATCAGGTAACTCCCGCAAAACAGATGATCAAAGGAAGAGGGGCTGCTCACCTGAGAGAGAAAATCGTTGCAGGTTCCGCAAAGCAGTTTGTTGTGGTCATTGATTCAGCAAAGGAGGTCCCCGAACTGGATGCAGCAGTCCCAATCGAGATCCTGCCTTTTGCCTACGGAAGTGTCTGTAAGAAACTGAAGAAACTTGGTGGTGACCCCGTCATGCGGAACGGGGTAAAGAAGGATGGTCCGGTTATTTCTGATAACGGGAACTACATTTTTGACTGTACATTCGGCAAAGTGGAAAATCCAGCCGCGCTGGAATCAGCAATCAATGAGATCCCGGGCGTTCTCGAAAATGGCATCTTTGCAAAGATGACGGAAAAAACCGTCGTCATAGTCGGCGGAAGAAAATAATTAAAAAATACTTTTTTAGCCAAACCACGAGTCAAGCGTGGACTGACCTTTTTTCGCACCGAGCCGCTCAAGTCCTGACTCAACACGATCAGGAGAAAAACCGTGTTCCTCACATAAAATTTCCATAACTTTATCCTGATCGGGAGACCGACTGGAAATAGTATAGGCTGTATTGATCGGAGGATTCAGGAAATACTGTATCAGCACATTCGGTTCTGCTGCATTTACCGACTCTCCGATTCTTTCATAGAACTTTCCCTCAGATACTATTTTGACTGCTGTCTTTGGTCCGACTCCTGATACACCGCTGTTATAATCTGTCCCGATAAGGAGAGCGATCTGAATCAGTTCCTCCTGCGTGATTGACATTCCTGTAAGGATTGTATCCAGTTTGAGACGTTCAGGTGTGATGGAAATTACTTTGCCGCGGATCTTTTTCTTTCCGGATATGGTAACATTTCGAACAAGGTCGGGAGCGCCAAAAAGAAGCGAGTCATAATCCTGGGACACGGCATACGTAACATCTCCGTTCCGCGCCATATACGAAGACTGTGCTTCTCCTTCTTCCGGCGCCTGAATCCAGGATATGCCAAGTGCGGAGAGAAGTTCTTTTGCTGAATCTATGATGTATGCATCAACTTTCGAGGAGGCCATCGCATATTTTCTGGCACTCTCGTTATCTCCTTCTTTCAGCGCATTCTCCCATGAATCTTTTGCATTTGCGCGGATCTCTCGACGCTTCGCCAGAGTCTTAGCCTTAAATTCCGGCGGCTTCCCGTCAAAAATATATATGGGGGTGATATTTTTTTCGACCAGATTCGCTGTCCTGAACAAAAGACCGTTCAGATGGGAAGTGATCCTTCCTTTATCATCCATGAGCGGGGCACCGTCAGACTGACGTATCCCGGAAAGGAACTGATAAAGTGCATTGAATGCATCGATCGCGGCAATACCGCCGAGACCATCCCACCCGGGCGACTCCTTATAATCCGCAAGCAGCGGTCTTAGGGCTACACCCATCTAGCGGTACATCCGCATTTTGATACTATCAACGGTTTCAATGATGGTCTCTGACGTCTTATCCTGTTTTGCGATGAGCTGTCTGCCAAGATCTTCCAGATTCCCTCTGAGAATGCGCTCACGCTGCATGGATTGCTCTTCCAACCGGCGGAGACGAAATAACAACTGCAGGATAAGCCCGCCGAAAGCAAGAATCAAAAGCAGAATCCCAATTGAAATGATGGCATCCTGCCATAATCTGCTAACAACCACAAGTGCAGATACTATCATTAAAACAATAAGAAGTATCTCCGGAATGATGTCGCGAACATTCATAGTTTAACTAAGGTGAGGGTTAATATTAAATTAACTATATATGAGCGAACAAAAATCCCGTTCAATCCTACCATATGCCGGAATGATTCTTATGATGGCAGTTACAAGCCTGCTTTCCATTTTCTTAATCGGTCCGGTAACGAATGTAGGACTGGGCGCATTTGAGGATCCAGATTCAGTTCTGAACGCCTTTGCATTCATCTTCATCATGCTGGTATTCACCGCCATTTTACTAATCCTGATTAAATGGAAGGCGCAGAACGTTATCAGCGTCATAATTGCCCTGTGTCTTGCATGGGTGATCTACTATGTGGTGATAGCGCTTCTTTATTCGTTTGAGATCGGGATCTGGGCAGATGTGATCGGTGTAATCTGCGGGATCGGCGTAATAGTCCTGCTCTGGATCCATCCCGAATGGTATATCATCGATATTGCCGGAGTTATTATCTCAGCAGGCTGTGCAGCGATCTTCGGCGTGTCACTTTCGATTTTTCCGGTACTCATCCTTCTCATTCTCCTGATGATCTATGATTTTGTTGCGGTCAAACGGTCAAAACATATGCTTACGCTGGCAGACGGGGTCCTTCGTCAGAAGATGCCGATAATGTTTCTTATTCCGAAAACGAAAAGTTACTCCTATAGAAAAAGCGGATTTAATATGCTGAATACGACCAGCGATCGTGGCGCGTATATGATCGGTATGGGTGATATGATCATGCCGGCGATCCTTGTAGTATCTGCTCAGGTATATGCAGGCGGAGAGGGTGTTTTGTCAATATTAGGACTCTCTTTACCCGCTTTAGGTACAATTATCGGCGGTATCATAGGTCTTATGCTCTTGATGATCCCTGTAAATACCGGAAAACCCCAGCCAGGTCTTCCCCTTATCAATGGATGTGCCATCATTGGTTTCTTCCTATGCTGCCTGATCGCAGGGGCATGGAGCTGGATGATCTGGTAGAAATCTTTTTATGTAACTTTATCTAAGAGAATAGGGCACTTATGTAATAGTCTTTGACTGTGTGTGCCGGTCAGATCCTTCGGATTTGGTCTTTCAAGCATCGATAGTGTAGTGGTTATCACTAGGCGTTGCCAACGCCTAAACTCGGG